>JAAFHR010000202.1 GCA_013298455.1 Betaproteobacteria bacterium
CCGAGATCGAAACGCTCGTCAAAAACATGGCCGAGACCATGTATGAGGCGCCGGGCATTGGCTTGGCGGCCACTCAGGTCGACGTGCACAAGCAAATCATCGTGATCGATGTTTCAACCGATAAATCCGATCTGAAGGTCTTCATCAACCCCGAAATCGTTGCTGCCAGCGGCGAAATCCAAGGCGAAGAGGGCTGTTTGTCGGTGCCGGAGTATTACGACAAAGTGACCCGCGCGGCGCAGTTGACGGTCAAAGCGCACGACGCTAAAGGCAAGCCCTTCACGCTCGAGGCCAATGATTTGCTGGCCGTTTGTATCCAGCATGAAATGGATCATTTGAAGGGCAAACTCTTTGTGGAGCACCTCTCGTCGCTCAAGCAAATGCGCGTGAAAACCAAGATGAAGAAGCGCCATCGCGACATGGCACGGCCTTAGTTGGAATACTTCATGGCTAGTGGCTTTTCTATGCTTCGCTACGTAGAGTATGGGCTTCAAGGCGATTTACTAGCTTTTCGATCATGAGGATTGTCTTTGCGGGCACGCCGGATTTCGCGGCATCTGCGCTGAAAGCCATCGTTGAAGCGGGCCTCAATGTCGTCGCGGTCTACACGCAACCAGACCGCCCAGCGGGTCGTGGGATGAAGCTCACCGCATCGGCCGTCAAAACGGCTGCGCTAGCGCACGGTATTCCGGTGTTGCAGCCGGAGCGTTTGAAGGGCGCGGACGAGCAAGCGGCGCTCGCCGCGTTGAAGCCTGATGTGATGGTGGTTGCGGCGTACGGCTTGATCCTGCCGCAAGCGGTGCTCGATATTCCTACTCACGGCTGCATCAATATTCACGCTTCGCTGTTGCCACGTTGGCGCGGCGCTGCGCCGATTCATCGGGCGATTGAGGCAGGCGACACCGAATCGGGCGTTTGCATCATGCAAATGGAAGCCGGGCTAGACACGGGGCCAGTGCTCGCCACGGAACGCGCCGAGATCGCTTCCAACGACACCACAGGCAGTCTGCATGATCGTTTGGCGGCACTGGGTGCCGGGGCCATCGTTGAGACCTTGAAGCGCCTGCAAGCGGGCAGCGCACCGTTGTCACAGCCGCAACCCACCGAAGGCGTCACCTACGCTCACAAAATTACGAGCGAAGAGGCTCGGATCGATTGGCAGCAACCCGCCGAAGCCATCGAGCGAAAGATTCGCGCGTTCAACCCCGCGCCAGGCGCGTGGACCGTGTGGCGCGGCGAAAAACTCAAAATTTGGTCGGCAAAACGGCTAACGGACGAGAACGAAATGCTGAGCGCAGGCAGGGCGTTTGGCCAGCTTCACGTTGATGTGAGTGGGCGCACGCTTGTTTCATGTGGCTCTGGCTACTTGGAGTTGGTCGAGATTCAGCGCGCTGGATCGAAGCGCATGGCCGCCGCTGCGTGGCGCGCCGGTTCGCAATGGTCGACCGACGAGCGCTTCGAATAACGACGTCTGCCACCCAAACATTAGCTCAGCTTACGTCACAAAAGCCCCAATTTTATTGGGCTACAGTCAATCTTGACGCTCGTTCGAAAAACGGTAAAAAGCCTCTTTACCCCAATATCAATAAGGCTTTCCGGCAATAAGCCTAACTCGGTTGACGCACCAATTCCGTCGGCTGCACCCAAATCCAGTCCGAGCCTTCGCTGATCACGGTGGTGGCTTCGTAGCGGCGCGATGAGCCCGGCGTTTCGTAAATCATGCCCGCGTTGTAGTCGACCGTCGCCAAAATCCAACTGGTGTCCATGATCGGGCGACCGAAAAACGCGCCCTTGAGCCGCAGCGCTTTGAACACCGCGCTCGATGAAAGCGTGGCGTCGTTGTCTTTGTACATGCCCGGCCGTGACCGGAGTGAACGAAGTTCAATGGCCTCAGCGTCACGAGTGAGTACCTGCAAACCCAACTCGATATGACCTGCGGGCAGCTTCAGCAACCGCACAATCATCGCCACTTGCCAACCCGCGCTCGGCGTTTCTTCGGAAACCACGGTGATGTCACGCAACCGAATCGTGGCGTTGGCTGTGTTGGGCATCACGCAGCGAAAGCCAGTGTCACTGCGATCGCGCAAATGCCAAAACTGCAGCGCCAGACGGGACGCCTCGGGCGGCAAGTCTTGTCGCAATCGCTTCATCGTCGATTCACGCAACTGCCCCAAGGTCTGAATTTCTTGAGCATCGGCATACCCGTAGTCGCTGCCACCCAAGGTGGTCATCAGCACCATCGGGTCGAAGCCCAGCGCAATAGCGCTCCGCGCCACGCCGTAGACACCCATCACACGCCCACGATCCGAGTTTCGTTGGCTGGCGCGCTCAAGCGGCTTAAATTCCGGATCGATTCGGAGCACCGCCGAGCGAAGCGCCAACAAAGGATTCGCCGCTGCGCTGCCAACCGTTGTGCTGCCGGGCTGAGTTTGCGATTTCGCCAAATCGAGCCAAGCCGTCATTCGAGAATAAATCGCGCTGGTATCGCAAAACAAAAAGTGACCGCCCTGCGGCACGGAATGGCGCGGCGTGAGGCCATCTGAGCTCGAAAGATCGAGTACGAATCCGCCGTCAGCGGCGGGTCTTGCGGTGAGTCGCGCATCGAAGCTCGCCTCATGCAATTTGTTGGCAAGCATGTGAGTTTGCGCGGGCAGATACGAGCCTGCGTTGCCAAGCCGCAACAGCAGTAGCGACATGAAAGCGCGCGCGGGGTAATTCGGATGAGCGTCGGCGCTAGTCTCGCCCACCTTATGATCGAGACCTAAATCACAGGCGCGCCGAAACTGCGCATTCAGTTCGCGCCAGTTGCCCGGAATCCACTCCTCGTGTCGATACAGCCGATAGCGGTAAGCCATCGCGCGAAACGAAAAGTATCCGATTGAAATTCGCGCATAGGCCGTTGCGAGCTTTCCCTCTGGCGGCGCAGGCACGCTAGCAAGCACCATTTTGTGAGCATCTGCAAAACGCATCGCCCACTCATAGCCCGCCTCCCAAAGCCGATCTCGAAGCGAATGCGCCTGTTGCGAGGCCGCCAAAAAATCGCGTTCGAGGCGCGTAGTGACATCAGCGAGCGAAGCCTCAAGCTCCAAGAGCGCCAACGGATTTACATCCGCACCACCATCGCTGTCGATCGAAAACGAGCGAAGCAGTGTGCTGACTTTATCGACCGACGCAAACAAATCGCGGTCGAGAGAGGCGACAAACTTTTTCGCGCCCGACGGCGAACCTAGCGGACGTTGATCGGTCAACGAACTTAACCACCGTAGCATTTAGATCACCGTTTCGGTCTGATTTTTGTTTGAAACATACAATAGCGCGCTCGAGGCTTCACTGCAAGCGCATTCGAAGGGCAGCGCGCCTTTCTCAGCGATTAAATCCAAAAAATGACTATTAAGCCCTCAATTGCCGCTTTATTGGCGCTCGTCGCTCTCAGTTGCTTCTCAGACGTAATTTCCGCGCAAACTACGCCAGCGGACAACGCGCCGCCCAAAACCATGCAAAGCGTTGAGCGTAAAGACGGGCAAGGGCCAGCGGTGGCCAAGGGCGACCCGGTTGCGGTGCACTACACCGGCTATCTCTGGAGCGCGACGGCGCCCGACAACAAGGGCGACAAATTCGATTCGTCGATTGATCGCGGCGTGCCGTTTGGCTTCATCGTGGGTTTTGGCCGCGTGATTGACGGCTGGGACGAAGGCCTCATCGGCATGAAAGCTGGCGGTCAACGAACGCTCGTCATCCCGCCAGAGAAAGCCTACGGCGAGAAGGGCTCAGGCGCCAAAATTCCTCCCAATGCAACACTCGTTTTTGATATCGAGCTGATGTCGATCATCGGAAAAACCGCGAACGCAAGCGCCACAGCATCGCCCTTCGTGCCTGCGAAAAAATAACGAAAGAAACACTCCGATGCGCGACGCCCACCCCATTGTGATTCGTCGCGGCGATTACCGCGCATTTGATTTCCTCGTTGAACGCACGGCGCTCAACTTCGATCTGGCGCCCACGCTCGCTCGTGTCACCAGCACGCTCACGCTGCGCCGCGCAGCCGAATCGTTGGCAACCGTGCTCACGCTCAACGGCGAACACTTGACGCTCGTCAGCATTCGGCTAGACGGCCAACCCCTCGATTCGACGCGCTATGAGCTCAGCACTACGCTTCTAACAATCAACGATCTTCCAGCGGTCTGCTCCCTCGAAATCATCACCGAATTTGACCCCAGTGCAAACTTGGCGCTTGAGGGTTTGTATCTGACCAACGGCGCGTTTTGCACGCAGTGTGAAGCCGAAGGTTTCCGGCGCATCACCTATTTCCCAGACCGGCCCGATGTGCTGAGCGAATACACCGTCACCCTTCGCGCGGATCGCACCCGCTTTCCTGTGCTTCTAGCCAATGGAAATCTGGTTTCTACGCGTGAGCTTGACGCCGGTCGACATGAGGCTATCTGGCACGATCCGCACAAGAAACCAGCCTATCTCTTCGCGCTGGTCGCGGGCAACATCGACAAGATTAGTGATCACTTCATCACCTGCTCTGGGCGGCGCGTGTTGCTCGAAATCTACTCGACCACGGCCAATTTGCCACGCTGCCAATGGGCAATGCAATGCCTCAAAGCATCGATGAAATGGGACGAAGACGCGTACGGTCGAGAGTACGATCTTGACCGGTTCATGATCTACGCCGCTGACGATTTCAACATGGGCGCGATGGAAAACAAAGGATTGAATGTTTTCAATTCTCGTTTCTTGTTGGCCGATAAAGACACCGCCACCGACAACGACTTTCATCTGATTGATGCCATCGTTGCGCACGAATATTTTCACAATTGGAGCGGCAATCGAGTCACCTGCCGCGACTGGTTTCAAATCTCGCTCAAAGAAGGTTTCACCGTGTTTCGCGAACAGCAGTACAGTGCGTTTCGCGGCTCACCAGCGGTCGTTCGCATTGAAGAGACTGCCTTCATGCAATCGCAGCAATTCGCTCAAGATGCGGGCCCGATGGCGCATCCCATTCGCCCTGACGAATACGAAGCGATTGACAATTTCTACACGGTCACGGTGTACGAAAAAGGTGCTGAAGTCATTCGGATGCTTCATACTTTGTTGGGCGAAACAGCCTACCGAAAAGGTAGCGATTTGTACTTCGCGCGACACGACGGCACGGCTGCGACGTGCGACGATTTCGTCGCCGCGATGCAAGATGCGAGCGGCGTAGATTTATCGCAGTTCAAGCGCTGGTACAGTCAGGCGGGCACCCCCAAAATCACCGCGAGTGACCACTACGACGCCGCTCGAAAGCGCTATGAGCTCACGCTGTCACAGCACATCCCCGTAACGCCCAATCAGCCCCACAAACTGCCCATGGTGATCCCCGTGTCGGTAGCGCTTGTGGATGAGACCGGGCAAAGCCATGAACGCGTCTTGGTGCTCACGGAGACCTCGCAGCGGTTTGCGTTTGACAACGTTCCGCAGCCACCCGTACCGTCCCTGTTGAGGGCGTTTTCCGCGCCTGTGTCACTTACTTTCGACTACAGCAACGCCGCGCTCGCGAAGCTCGCCACCAAAGACAGCGACGGCGTCGTCCGTTGGCAAGCCCTACGCACGCTGTTTCTACGGGTGTTCGATCAGCCAGAAGCGCGCGACACGCAATCAGTGTTTCACGAAGCGATCAGCGCGCTGCTCAAGGACCACACCACCGATCCCGCACTAATCGCGCATCTGTTGGCTTTCCCAACGCACAACGAATTGGCTGATCGCGAGGCAGTGATCGGTGCGGCGAGGCTAGCGGCGCGACGTCATGTCGTCGTTGAATCGCTCGCAACACAGCACTTCGATCAGATCATGCGGCGCTACCACCACGAGCGCGCGGCGTTGAGTGTTGATGTATTCGAAGCCAGCGCAAGTGCCGGAGCGCACCGTGCGCTAGCAAACCGCTTGCTCGCGTTGGCCAACGCATCGCCCTCGCTCACCGCGCAATCGGCGGCGTTGGCGCAGTGGCAAGCTGCCAACAATTTGACGGATGTGATCGGCGCAATGACCGCGCTTCGCGATCAGTTTTGTCCAGCGCGAACCACGATGTATCAGTCGTTTCATGACAGCTGGAAGAACGATTTAACGATGCTCAATCGTTGGTTTTTGCTGGAATCGAGCGCTCGACGTGAAGGCGCGTCGCAGTGGGCGGAAACGCTCCTCTCGCATCCAAAGTTTGATGCTAAGAATCCAAACCGCGTGCGCTCGGTCGTGCAGGTTTTCTGTGAGCAAAACTGGTTGGGGCTTCACGCCGCCGACGGCTCGGGCTACGACTTTATCGCCGCACAAATCATTCACTACGATCTACAAAATCCGTCGCTCGCCTCGCGCTTCTGCGGAGCGTTTTCGCGCTGGCACAAGTTTGAACCGATCGCCCGCGCTCAACAGCATGCGGCGCTCGTTCGCATCCTCGACGTCAAAGCGCTCTCACCCAACGTGAGCGAACTGATCAGCAAAA
>JAAFHR010000203.1:0-4283 GCA_013298455.1 Betaproteobacteria bacterium
AATCGCCACCGTCTTCGATCGCTGAGCGCATGCCTTCAAATGCAGCCTCGGCGGCGGCGATGTCCTCTGGCGTAGCGCGTTCGGCGGCCAAGCGAATGGCAGCGGGCTCAACGATGCGGCGCATTTCTTGAAGATCCCGCAAAAAATCAGCCGTGAGCCCGGCTCGCGATTGCCACAGGATCACGTCGGGATCAAACCAATTCCATCGATCTGAAGACAGCACTTTGCTGCCCACTTTCGGGCTGGTAGCGATTAAACCTTTGGCAGCGAGCGATTTCACCGCTTCGCGAACGACGGTGCGGCTCACTCCCAGTTCTTCGCCGAGTGCGGGTTCGTTCGGGATAGCTTCACCCACGGGGTAGCGACCACTGACGATTGCCAGACCCAGCACATCAACCGTATTACCGTGAAAGTTTTTAATCATCTTGGGATGGCACACTGCGTGCAGCGCAATTTAGGCCATTGAGAACTGTTCCAAATTTTCATAGGTTGAATTTTTATCATATGATGATATGACTTTACAATAGGTCATCGAACGGCGGGCTGATATTGATGGGTAAGCAGTAAACATGGGCGACACGAATTCCTTTGCGGCGGCTGGATTTGCCGCACGAAGCGCGATGGCTGGTGAGCGCCTACGCTCGCGCTGGGTTGTGGTGATGGGGGTTTCTGGATGCGGCAAAACGACGCTCGGCCGCGCGCTTGCCGCTGCGCTCGACGCGACGTTTCTCGACGCCGACGATTTCCATCCGCCGGAAAACGTTGAAAAGATGCGCGCGGCAATGCCGCTCACCGATGAAGACCGCGCGTCGTGGCTCGCCTCGCTCAATCATCAACTCACGTCGCGAGCGAGCAATGGCGAATCGCTGGTTCTGGCTTGTTCGGCGTTGAAGCAGCGCTACCGCGATGTCATCGAGGCCAACGTGCCATCGGTCGACTGGGTTTTTCTAGATGGCGCGTTTGACGTGATCGCCGAGCGAATCCGCGTTAGGAGCGAACGGACGGGGCATTACATGCCCGCCGATTTGTTACGCAGCCAATTCGACGCGCTCGAGCCGCCGACCAACGCGGTGGCGGTCACAGTCGGCTTGCCGACCAGTGCGCAGCTTGCGTGTGTCTTGGCTTCGTGGGAAGCCAGCGAGGCGCATCGCGACCCCGCGTGAACGAGCTCTGGGGCGGAAGCACCGCCGGAGTTTTTCTTCAACCGCAGGGGCGCATTTCGTTACTGCGTCGCGGACGCTTGAGCGCAGCCCGACGGCTTGTAAATCCGGGTCAATGACGCTGGATACTTCGCCAATTTTTCAGCGGGTCGGCGCGGCCGAACGACCAATTCACCGCCACAATTGGGGCAGAGGTTGCCGAGTTTGTCCATTGCGCACGCGGCGCAAAACGTGCATTCAAACGTGCAAATGCGCGCGTCTGGCGATTCGTTGGGTAAATCGCGGTTGCAGCATTCGCAGTTGGGGCGCAGCTCGAGCATCGTTCAGTCGAACGGTTGAACTAGCCTAAGCGACGCCGGGCACGAGGCGCAGGTTTGCCGCCAGCCCCACCCGCGCCGCCAGAAAAGCCGCGCGGTTTGCCCGTGAAGGCATCTCGATTGCCGAATCCGCTGCCCGATCCCGCGCCACCTGAACCTGCGCCGCCACGGTAGCCGCCTGAGCTGCCACCGCCGCCCGCACCACCGCGGTAACCGCCCGCCGACCCACCGCCCGAGCCCGAGCCATAGCCGGAACCCGTGCCGCGTGGTGCGGGGCGTCGATCCGCACCGCCGCCGCCGCCGCCCCAGCCGCCGCCTGAGTTGCTCGAATTGTTCCAGCCACCGGCACTGCCAGAGCCGCCGGTTGCGCCGCCTTCGTCTCGGCGATTGCCCCAGCGACCGCGTGGCGCGCCGCTGTCCGCGCCGCCACCAAAATTTCCGCGCGCTTGTCCGCCGGGTGCTGCGCCTCCAGCGCCGTCGCGACGACGAGAATCACCACCCGCACCGCCGCCAAATCCACCGCCCGCGAAGCCACCTGACGAGCCGCCGCGATCCGACCCAGCGCGATCATCGCCAAATCGAGGGCCAGTGCGCCCTGCTTCAACACGTCCTTCGCCGCGCCGATCACGCGGTGCCCAGCCTTCGCGCTGCGGTGGCGCGTTGGGTGCAAAACCTTCGCGACGACGAGCCGCGTAGCCACGTGGGGCATCAGCACCATCGCCCGCCGGGGCGCGTCCTCGTGGTGCGCCGGATGCGCCGCCCCGTTGACCGTAGCTACCTTCTGAGCTTCGACCATAGCCGCCGCCCGAACCGGCTGGAGCACGCGGTGAACGTGGCCGCGGTGCGCGATCATCAACGGCCTTGGCGGAGGCCAATTTCGACCGTGGCCCGCGTGTGGTTGCTGGCGCATCGGCGGCGGCGCGTTTGCCGCGCACCGCGCGAAGCGTTGCGGCGTCTTGCTCAGCTTCGGTGCTAGCGTCGCCCGCGCCGTCGACATTGCGCCACAGCACCAAGAGCTTGCCCAAATGCTGCACGCTCTCGCAGCTCAGCTTTTCGCAAATCTCGGCCAAAAAAGCCTCTCGCGCGTCGCGATCATCGGCAAACACGCGCACTTTGATGAGCGCATGAGCGGTCAGCGCCAGATCAATTTCGTGCAGCACCGATGCGGTCAGCCCTTTGTCTCCGATCATCACAACGGGGTCAAGGTGATGCGCCGCAGCGCGCAGAGCGCGACGCGCGCTGCCAGAGAGAGAAGAGGAAACGGTCATGGGCTACTTTCAGTGAATTACCCGAATTATCTCGCGTTACGGCTTGTTGCGGTGCGAATGAGCACACTTTGTGTTTGACTCCCTCTCCCCTCGTGGGAGAGGGATGGGGAGAGGGGGCGGGTGATTTTGGGAGCGGATGTTGCGCGCCGAGCGCCGTTCCCCCTCCCCCCTAACCCCTCTCCCTCCGGGGGAGAGGGGGACCAGGCGGCACATCCATCAATGGCGAATTGCGGCAATGTCACAATCACACCCCGCGACGGATTCACGTCCTTCGTCATTCGTCTTTCGTCTTGCGAAGCCAATGCTCAACCCCACGAACAAAACCCACAAATCGCACAAAGACTGGCTGGTTCGTCATGTCAACGATCCCTACGTCTTGAAAGCCAAGCAAGAGGGCTATCGCTCGCGTGCGGCCTACAAGCTCGCTGAGATTGACGCGAAGGACAAGCTGATTTCGCTCGGCGGCGTGATCGTTGATCTGGGCGCCGCGCCGGGGAGCTGGTCGCAATATGCCGTTCGCAAAACCAACGGCAACGCGACCATCATCGCCATTGATTTACTCGAAATGCAAGGCTTGAATCACGTTGATTTCATTCAAGGCGATTTCACCGAAGACGCCGTTCTCGAGCAAATCGAAGAAAAACTCGGCGGCAAAAAAGTGGATTTGGTGATGAGCGACATGCTCCCCAACATGAGCGGCGTGGCCAATATCGACTCACCCCGCGCGATTTATTTGTGTGAGCTCGCCGCCGAATTTGCGATTAATCACCTCAAACCTGAAGGGAAGTTTTTAACCAAGGCGTATCAAGGGCCTGGGTATCAGGAATTTTTTGCGCAGCTGAAACAGCAATTCAAGACGGTCGCAACGAGGAAGCCCGACGCATCAAGGGATCGAAGCGCAGAGATTTTTTTGCTGTGCAGCGGTTTGCGTTGAGTCGCGTGGTTGCGAGGCGAAAGGGAATTTTTTGTGCGCACGCTTGCATTTTAGTAACAGCTCTATTGCAGATCGCCAGACTAAGTAAGGGCTTAGCAGCGATATTTTCATAATTCATTAGTAAAAGTAAATCGCCGAAAGCCCACGTTAATTGTGGCTTTCTGAGAATAAGTTGAGTTTGGTAGGCAATGCAATGTGATTCAACGCACGTTGCTCTCGCAAAACGCCCACGCCCATTGCAATCCAAGCGCGACGGGTATTCCCAGCACTTGAAATCGACGCATCCACCTTAAAATTCAGTGATATTGAGTGACGCCCACGTCGGTGGTCGCCTCGCGCGTTGCGAGGGTCTGACTGAATCGATTTGAATGCGCGGCGCTCGAGGAGTTCGCTAGTGAACAACATGTTCAAAAACGTCGCCATTTGGCTGGTCATCGGTTTAATCGTGCTCACCGTCGTGCAGCAGTTCGATAAATCCGCCAAAAAGAGCGATTCGGTGCCGTATTCGGGCTTCATCGAAGAGCTTCGGGGTGGCCGCGTTTCGGAAGCTACGATCGAAGGCCGCAAGGTGATTTACCGTGCGGGCGAGGGCACCAAAACGACC
>JAAFHR010000203.1:4293-6469 GCA_013298455.1 Betaproteobacteria bacterium
ACGTGCCCGGTGGCTATGACAAAGATTTGATCAACGATTTGCTCAAGTACAACGTCAAATTCTCTGGCCAGCCCGAAGAAGGCCAATCGCTGCTCTCGACGTTTTTATTCTCATTCGGCCCAATCCTTTTGCTGATCGGCGCATGGATTTTCATGATGCGCCAGATGCAGGGCGGCGGCAAAGGCGGCGCGTTTAGCTTCGGCAAATCCAAAGCTCGCATGCTCGATGAAACTAACAACACGACCACGTTTGCAGACGTTGCCGGTTGCGATGAAGCGAAAGAAGAGGTCACCGAAATCGTTGATTTCTTGAAAGACCCAACGAAGTTTCAAAAGCTCGGCGGACGCATTCCGCGCGGCGTGTTGATGGTCGGTTCGCCCGGTACGGGTAAGACGCTGTTGGCCAAAGCCATCGCGGGTGAAGCGAAGGTGCCGTTCTTCTCGATTTCTGGTTCCGATTTCGTTGAAATGTTTGTCGGCGTGGGCGCGGCGCGCGTTCGCGACATGTTCGAACAAGCCAAGAAAAATGCGCCTTGCATCATCTTCATCGACGAGATCGACGCAGTTGGTCGTCAACGCGGCGCGGGCATGGGCGGCGGCAATGATGAGCGCGAGCAAACGCTGAACCAAATGCTCGTGGAAATGGACGGCTTTGAGGGCTCGTCGGGCGTGATCGTCATCGCCGCAACGAACCGTCCCGACGTGCTTGATCCCGCGCTGATGCGCCCCGGTCGTTTTGATCGTCAAGTCACCGTGCCGCTCCCAGACATTCGCGGACGCGAACAAATTTTGCAAGTTCACATGCGGAAAGTCCCGATCGCCGCCGATGTGAAGCCGCACGTTTTGGCGCGCGGTTGCCCCGGTTTTTCGGGCGCTGACATTGCCAATTTGGTGAACGAGGCCGCTCTGTTCGCCGCGCGCTCCAACAAGCGCTTGGTCGACATGGAAGATTTCGAAAAAGCCAAAGACAAAATCTACATGGGCGCTGAGCGCAAATCGATGGTGCTGAGCGAAGACGAGAAGCGCGCAACGGCCTATCACGAGTCCGGCCACGCGATTGTGGCGTCGTGTTTGCCTAAGGCTGATCCAGTGCACAAAGTCACCATCATCCCGCGCGGTCGTGCGCTCGGCGTGACGTGGCAGCTCCCGGAGCGTGATCGCATTTCGCTCTACAAAGATCAAATGCTCACCGAAATCGCGGTGCTCTTTGGCGGACGCATCGCCGAAGATTTGTTTGTGAAAAACATTTCAACGGGCGCATCGAACGACTTCGAGCGCGCAACGAAAATCGCTCGCGACATGGTCACCCGCTACGGGATGAGCGATTTACTTGGGCCGATGGTCTACGCCGATAACGAAGGCGAAGTGTTCTTGGGCCGCAGCGTTACGCAAACGCGAAATATGTCCGAAGAAACGCTTCGCAAAGTTGATTTGGAGATTCGTCGCATCATCGACGAGCAGTACGCCGTGTCGACCAAAATTCTGCAAGACAACGCAGTGAAAGTCGAAGCCATGACTGCCGCGCTGATGGAATTTGAAACTATCGACGCCGATCAAATCTCAGACATCATGGCCGGTCGCCCAGTTCGCGCCATCAAGAGCTACAACACGCCCGGCAGCCCCGGTGGTGGTGATTCGGGTAGCGCCGTGGCTGCAGATCCAGCGCCTGCGGTTGTTCCCGTGGTGCCAGAAGTGAAGGCTGAGCCGCAGGCATCGACGACTAACGTTTCGTAAAAACCGACTCAGCGCGCGCTACTTCGGTGGCGCATGCTTTTCGACATAGCCCGCCATAAACTTTGGCAGCCCGACCTGCTCGAAGTGACTGGCGTCCCAGTCAAGCTCGCTCAGCTCATCTAGATTCAAAGCCAGATACGCCTGCGCCAAGACAGCGCGCTCATTGCTTTGCGTCTTTGCCGGGACGGTGACTCGCGCATAGCGCTCAGTCTCAAATGCGTCCAATCGCTCAACATCACTGAGCCGAACGTCGAAGTACACGCGCCCGATGATTTCCGCGCCACCGCGCGCAATCACCAACGCTGGATGCTCTTTGTCGCGCACCGCCAATCGCCGGAAGCCCCGTATTGACGCCGTTTCAGAGGCGTACTGCCCCATCACCACGCGGCGCCATACGGGTTCAAACATTAACGAACCGTAGGTAAAGACGTTCGCCATTAGCC
>JAAFHR010000204.1 GCA_013298455.1 Betaproteobacteria bacterium
ATAAATCCAGTCTCGCCGTGCTCGATTAGGTCTGGTCCACATCCCACGTGGTCGCTGACAATCGCGGGCAGTCCGCTCGCCATTGCCTCGTTAACGACAAGGCCCCAGGTTTCTCCTGAATCAGATGGCAAAACGATACAGTCCGACGCCACGTAGGCTTTGGAAATTTCAGATTGATTTAGGAAACCGGCGAAGGTCACCGGGAGCGCGTGGTTCGACACATACGCCGCTGCATCTCCGCGAAGCACTCCGTCTCCAACGATTAGCAGATATACATCGAGCGTACCAACCGTCGCGGCGTTGCACAAAGCGCGTCGCAGCGCATCAAGGACAAGCAATATCCGCTTCTTTGGCTCAAGTTTTCCAACAAAGACGAAACATTTGGCGCGCTCGGGAATCCCCCATCGCGATCGAATCGCTGAACGTTCGGCGCTCAACCTCTCAGCCGCCTCAACAAACCGGGCGTTATCCACAAAGTACGGCGCCATGAATACCCGTTCGGGCTTAACGCCGTAGCCCTGATAGAACTCGCGATTTGAACTGCCAATTGCTAGGAAGGCGTTACAACACGGGAGGAGCAATCTGTGCAGCAATTTTGGTAACGCCGTCCGTTTTCGCAGCACATTTGACTCGCCGCGCATAATGACTGGAATTCGAAGCAACTTCGAAGCAATCAGCACTTGCAGCAGCGCCAAAGCATGCCAACCCGTGATCACGATGACGTCGGGTCGGTGCTTGCGCAGAAACTGAAGCACCCCCTTCACGGGGTGCGCAAAAAATCCGTTCGACGATTGCGGTCGACTGGCGGCTGGCAGCAGAAACCAAGGATATCCATCCAAGAGCGGAATGTCCCACTCAAACGCTATTCCGAAACCGTCACCCTGTTCCCTCGGTGTTGGAATTTTTGCATACGCCACTGTCAGATCGAGGCGGACATGCGCCGCCAGCGCAAGGAACCACGGCACTTGATACTGAATAGGATGAGTCGCAACGACTAACACGCGAACTTTCGGACGAGCACTCATCGCGATGCGGATTTTTGGTGGAGAAGTGCTTCAAGATGCGTTAGCACCGGAGCAAACTGATGTTCGTAATTCCACTGATCTCGAATCAAACCTATGCCAGTTTGAGCCGACTGGTAATGTTGATCGGGGGAGCGCAAAAAATGGTTGACGGCAGCGGCAATGCTCTTGGGAGAGCGCGGATCGCAGGCTTGAGCCACTCCTTGGTTCACAAACATTGAAACCCAGTCTGGCCGGTCGCTAACGATTAGGGGCAGCCCCCGCGCGAGGTAGTCAAACGCCTTGTTCGACGCCCCCGTCATGTGCTCCATGTTGATGTCGCCGGGCGCCATCGGCATCAGCGCCAGCCCAACGTGGGACACATCTGCGAAACCCAACAAATCAGACCGAGAGGGAACGGTCCCAACGAATTCAATTCGATCGCCCAGCCCAAGTACTTGCGAGTGCGCTTTCAACGCGTCAACGTAACCCCGAGCTCCGGCCGGCTCGTAACCAATCACGCGAAGGCAAAACTCGCGAGGCAAAAGCGCTAGCGCCTCAACCACTGCGGGGGGCAGACGATCTGGAACGATTGAGCCGTGATACAAAATCCAGAGCGGCGCGCTCGCGCCAATCGGTAAACGCGGGACAGGCGCACTGCGAATCTCCGCCAACGACGGGCAGTTAAACGCGACAAAAAGCCGATCAGATGCAATGCCGTTTTCAGCGAGCAGTGCGACACCACGATGGCGATTGGGCGCGACGACTAAATCTGCGCGCCGTGCCAATCGATTTCGCGCCCAGTAAACCAACGAAGAAAACAATCGCCCAGAGGCAGGCCTCTCAGGAGAGTCGTGCTCGTGATAAACGATCAGAACCCTAGGCCGAATGATCGCCAGCAGCAAACCTACGGGGCTGACTAGTGCATCTGATACGTACAAACAGTCGGCGCGCCAGCGCAATGCCATAGCGACGGCAAAACCCAAAAACGCCAGGTAATGAAGCTTGCCCAGAAGCCCTGAGCGTGGGCGGCCAAACAACAGCGTACGTTGGTGCAACGGCTCGGCCATACGGAGCGCATCAACCCCCTTCACCGACACCCCCAAAAGGCGCACCGACCACCCGGCTTTGGAGAACAACTCCGCAGCGTGTTCAATCGGAGGATACGCGCCTGGGTTTGTGAACTGCACGAAAACAACAGTTGGTTTGTCGAGAGCGCGGTTGTTACGCATTTGAATTCCGACGCTTCGCGACCTGCGTCAACTCGACATAGAGCGCCGCCATCTCGTTGGCAACCTCATCCATGCCGCGAGGCTTTGGCAGCGCGGCGCCCCAGCGCTCGATGAGGCTGGGTTCGCGAACGACTCGCCAAAGCGCATCTCGCCATCGCTCCGGCGAACCAGCTTCGATCAGCATGCCGTGCACTCCATCGCTCACCAGCTCTGCGATTCCACCCAAACGCGAACCCAAAACAGGCACGCCCGCGCCAAACGCTTCGTACACCACAAGCGGCCCCGTCTCCTGCCAAATCGAGGGCACGACCACTAGGTCGTAAGCGCGCATCGTTTCAGCCACTCGCTCGCTGTCCACAGGTTCGAGAAAACGAACTCTTGGGTCGTCCGGTTGGCTCTTCGCGCGGTGCGAGAAGTTGGCACGAGCGTCGCTGGTGGGCAAGCCGTAAACGTCGAGTGAAATCGGGAGCTCTCGGCAGAGCGACAGCGCGCGCGTCAGCACATTGAGTCCCTTTTCCGGCGACAGGCGCCCGAAGAAAACTAACCGGAGTGGGCGGACGTCGCAAAATTCAAGCGGAAGCGCTGATCGCCCCGAGCCCACGGCGCCGGGCCGAGCCAGTCCCTGCCGACTCAAGACGATCTTCGCCTCTGGTACATCATTATTTCGGAGCACCTGGCGAACCCAATCGCACACAGCAACCACCCGCTCACATAGCCGCCAAGCCTCCCGAGTCGTCTCGTGACGCAGTCGTACGAGATAAGGCAGCGCCAAGACTGTGCGCATTCTGCCGTGGGCGAGGCGAGAGAGTCGAGCGAGCCATTGCGCTGGCAGCATCGACAAAGCAAGCGCTCCAAACTTCGGCAAACCTTTGCCCTGCATTACGCACGCACTGCAACGGCGCGCGTCCATCGCTCCATCGCAAGGGGTTGTGCCCCAACGCATCATGGTGCCGCGAACGCACGACACGGTGGGGGTGTGGTACGTCATGAGCACGGGCAGCCCGCACTTCACCGCGCGGCGCATGCAGCCCAACGAGGCACCTGCCGTAAGCGCATGAAAATGGGCAATCTCTGGACGAACCGTGCTGACTAGCCGCTCGAACTCATCGGCAGCCCGCAGATCGCCTTCACCGTAGGCGGATGCTTGAGCTAGATCGCCGGACACAGCGTACCTGAACACCTGTGCGCGGCCTATAACGTAGTTAGATGGCCCGGCAGCAGGTGCGAACACACAGCCCTCAACTCCTTTGCTTTGGAGATTCGAGATCAATGAGGACACGAACACCTCGGTTCCGCCTCGAGTATCAGGAAAATATCCAAACGGGACGTGGGAGACTAGCAAGGTGATGGGCTGCGGCGAAAAACTATGTCTATGCTACCGGTTCGCTCCAACGCTCCGTTGCGCCGCACAAACTTCGGCGATCCCCCGCGGGCGTTACGCCGTGTAACATGACCAGCCTGCGTTGAAACAACCCCCGAGGTCGGCTCCTCTCTCGAGCCATTAGCTGTTTATGTCCGCCTTCTTTAGATCGATACGAACAGGGTTAGTTGCAGCAGCCTACTGGTTATCGGATCGCTTGCCCGCGAAGCATCGACTTGTGCGGTGGGGGGCCAGCGCGCCATCGAGCCTGCGCTCAAGGCTAACGATGGGGCTATTTTCTCGACTGGCGTCACACCTTCCAGCGTCTACGCAGCAGGTCACCACGATGGGGATCGACCAGCGCGTCCGCTGCATGCTGCCCACGTCTGCAAGCTTTTTGCAGTTTGGTGCGCCCAAGTTGTACCGAGGTGAGTTCGCCTCGCTCGAGCTCATGGCGGCTCTCAACGCGTCATGCGACACTTTTTTGGACGTGGGAGCCAATGTCGGTTACTACACCCTATACGCCGCGACAAGGTCTAGCCGCACAAAGACTATTCACTTTTTTGAGCCGGACGCGACGTTATTTCAGCAAACCCGCGCAAATATAGAAGCCAGCAACCTTAACGATGTGTTTGGACATCAGCTCGCGCTAGACCAATCGGTAGGGCAGTCCGTCTTTCTGCCAGACCCCGACAACACGCTTGTCGGGCGGTTAGCACCTCACGAGCAGCAGCCCGACACGACAATTGAATCCGGCTCGACATCAGTTTTGGTCTCGACGACGACGTTTGAAGCCTTTGCCCGAGCACACTCGTTCCGCAGGGCTTGCGTAAAGGTAGACGTTGAAGGTGCAGAGTTTAGATTTCTCGCGGGCGTTGGAGACGCCGCAGAGCTGATCGATTCGCTAATCATTGAGATTCTGGGACAAGCCCTCGCCGACGGTTTTGTAGTGACCGCATCGCGAGCGCTCGGCATGCACGCCTACTACATCAGTAGATTTCGCTTACAACACAGTGCGGACGGACAATTTGACTACGTTGAGGGGGAGTACAACTGGCTTTTTTCCCGACTTGATCCTACGGCGCTCGCCGAAAGGCTGGTCGGAACAGATTTCACTGTCGAGAGCGGACGGTGCGCTCGCCTAAACCGCACAAACAAATAATCTTCCGAAGCCATGCGCCTTAAATCAATAGAAAACGAAAAAATACAAGCGAAAGCGCGGCTCGCGACACTACCGGCTCAGGACGGAAGCGACAGAGTGGTTCGACGTGCGGTCAAACCGACAACATTACGCCAGCGTACTCGCGATCTGATAGCAGACCCCTCGCTCAGGCTGATTTCCTCGTTGGCCAGAAGAAGCGTCTTTCGCGATCCCTGTGAAGTGCACTTCGATGCTGTGGCGATCAATATGCGGTTCGCGCAATCGGTAGCAAAACAGAGATTCTTGGGCCACGTAGCACGGCTCGATCCCAAGCGCGTGCTTGCAGTTGGTACCGGTGACGGCCA
The DNA here is from genome assembly GCA_013298455.1 of Betaproteobacteria bacterium. Classification (GTDB taxonomy): domain Bacteria; phylum Pseudomonadota; class Gammaproteobacteria; order Burkholderiales; family Casimicrobiaceae; genus Casimicrobium. The sequence goes on from JAAFHR010000204.1 coordinate 5,100, forward strand.
GAGCGACGCCGAATTCTTTGCCAAACATTGCCGAGCGGAGTTTTACGGGATTGAGTTTGCAAACTTTCGATCGCATTGGCTAACGCTCAGCGCCGAGCTAAAGGCAGAGCATGCTCGGGACTTCCATTTTCATCAAATGGACGTTGGTCAACTAAGCTTTCCAGATGCGCATTTCGACCTGATCACTTCGTCGGCCGTCTTGGAGCATTTGGTGGATTTCGACCGTGCCGTTGAAGAGATGGCAAGAGTGCACCGCACAGGCGGGATCGCGATGCACGACTTTGGTCCTTTGTATTTCTCGCTCGGTGGGGACCACTGCTGCGGCGTCTCCGGTTCGAGCCACGGCTATGAGCATTTGCTGCTGACCGACACACAGTATGTCGCCCTAGTGGATAAGGTAGCGCACGGCCCGAATGGTGATCATGCATTTTGGGCAAAAAACGGATTTTTTTCTTACCTTAAAGTCAGCGAATACTTTCAAGCGCTGGGAAAGTACTATGACTTCGACTTCGCTATCGCGAGTGTGCCCCTCGGTGCAACCAATTTTCGGCGGAGTTTCCCAGCGGAGTGGAGTTCGTTACGCGCTGCGGGATTGTCCGAGTTGGATTTGCTGGTCGATGGCGTGTGGCTGGTTTTACGTCGTAATTCGACCGAAGTCCCGCGCCCTCGCTGACACCCCATTCGTTCGCTACGGGGTGCAACGCGTGCGGCCTAACCCTCTGTGTCACCAGTTTTCTGAAGCGAGTATGTTCGTACTATGAGGGACAGCATCGGCTGAACAGCAATTCGGTCACTTCAAAGCCAATAAAGCCACGTGACTGGCGGTGCGGTAGAGGTTCGCACCGGCTCGCTCGGTATTGACAACATAGATCTCGGGGCATTGCGCCTTGATCTGATCGTAGTTCGAAAAAACGGAGTAGGAGTAAGCAAGGCCATCCCCCTCGGAGATCGAGTAACCCTTGCCTTTTGTCTTCACAAAGTTTGCAAGCGGCCAAAGCCCCGCGGCATTGATCGCCTGTTTGACAAACCGGACGGCAAGCGATCCTTGCCCGAAGTTGTTGGCATCCGAAATGAACACCCCTCGATTGGCCACCCGCAACATTTCGGCGATCATACGGTCGGGGTACTTGACGTGGTGCAACACTCCAAAGGCGCACACCAAATCAAAGCTGCCGTCCGGGAACGGCAGCGATAACCCGTCACCCGCGATCAGAGAAGATGGGCTGAGGCCTTGTGCGTGACCAATATCACGCAGCGCTTCGACGGGTTCAACGCCCACCGTGCGAACGGACGGCTCCGTCCGGTGCAAATAATGCAACACCCTCCCGGTTCCCGC
>JAAFHR010000205.1 GCA_013298455.1 Betaproteobacteria bacterium
CTCAGCCGCACGAGCTTTTGCCGGTGCCCAGACTTTTTCTAGGAGCGTGGCGACTGCGCTCGGCGTTTTGGCCATTCGGTCGACCAAGGCGTAATCGGCAAAGTTCGTGTAACCGTGCAATTGAGCGCGCTCTTTTCGCAAGCGCAGGATCTCGACGCCGATCTTTCGATTGTCGGTGTCACCCGCATTTTCACCGCGACCACTCCATGCGTTGTAGACCTGCTCGCGCAAATCGCGACGTTCTGAAAACGTCAAAAACGGCATCGCGAGTGAGCGTGACAAGGTGATGGCGTAAGTGTTTGCGAGGCCACGCGCTTCGGCGGCGGCGCGCGCTGCAGCACGAAGCGGCTCGGGCAGTCCGCGCAGATCAGCTTCATCTTTGAGCTCAAGTCGCCAACTGTTTTCATCAGCGAGTACGTTTTGTTGAAACTGCGTGGTGAGCGTTGCGAGCTGCTGCATGATTTCGGCGTAACGCGTTTTGGCGGTCGCATCAAGCCGGGCCCCTGCCCGCACAAAATCGAGATGAACGCGCTCTAGCAAACGGTTTTGTTCGACCGTGAGCCCCAACGTGGCACGTTGGGTGAAGAGCGCCTCGATCCGCGCAAATAGCGCCTCGTTCATGTAGATCGCTGAGCTGTGCGCAGCGAATTTTGGCGCGACTTCGCGCTGCACGGCTTGCAACGCGTCGTTCGTCGCCGCGTAGCAAAGGTTCCAAAAGCAATTCGACACACGATCTAAGAGGGCACCTGATCGATCGAACGCAACGAGCGTGTTTTCAAACGTGGCTTCGGCGCTGTTTTTTGCGATGGCATCAAGTTCGGCAAGCTGCTCGGCGAAGCCAGCTTGGATTGCGCTTGCGAAATGCTCGGGCTGGAGCGTGGAAAACGGAGGTAGCGCGTAGGGCGTTGACCAAGGGGTGAGCAGTGGATTTGTCATTTTGGAGCGTGTCAGAGCCAATTGAGAGAATTCAAGGGCATGAGCAGTGAAATTACTCGCTGCTAGTGGCGGCGTTTCGTCCCTTTTGCCAAAGCACATCGGCTTGACCGGCTGCGCGATTGAGAACGCGAGCCAACACGAAACTCATGTCACTGAGACGGTTGAGATAAATGCGTGAATGCTCAGAGACCGAGTCGGTCGCCGAGAGCGTGATGAGCGAGCGTTCAGCGCGTCGGCACACCGTGCGAACGACATGCGCGTAGGTTGCGGCTTTGGAGCCACCGGGCAGGATGAATTCTTTGAGCATTGGCAGCTCAGCATTCATTGATTCCGTGAGGGATTCGAGCCGGAGCACCTGCGCATCGGTGATGGTGATGTAGCCCGGAATTGCGAGTTCGCCGCCGAGGTCAAACAAATCGTGCTGCACGTCGATGAGCGCGTTTCGGATGTCCGCTGGAATGTCTTCGGTGAGTAACAATCCAACGAAACAATTGAGTTCGTCAACGTCACCCAATGCCGCAACACGGGGATGGTCTTTCGCGATGCGTGTGCCGTCGCCGAGCCCCGTGGTGCCAGCGTCGCCAGTTTTCGTAGTAATCTTTGAGAGTCGGTGTCCCATAGGTGAACTTGGCGCGGTGTTTGACACCGCCAGAAGGCTAAACGATGAGTGTAGAGCAGTCTTTGGTGTTGACCGAGGTCAATGCGGGCGTGGCGCGGTTGACACTCAACCGGCCGCAGCAATACAACGCGCTATCGTCGGCCATGCTAGGCGCGCTTCACGCGGCGCTCGATTCGGTGGCTGCCAACCGAGCCGTGCGCGTCATCATTATTGCTGCCGAAGGAAAAGCCTTTTGTGCGGGGCATGATTTGCGTGAAATTCGTGAACACGATGATGAGGCATGGCATCGAGCTTTGTTTGATCGCTGCTCAGCGCTGATGCTGCGGCTGCAAGAGATTTCGCAGCCGGTGATCGCCGAGGTTCACGGCATCGCAACGGCGGCCGGCTGCCAGTTGGTGGCCGCTTGTGATCTGGCGGTGGCGTCAGCAGACGCGCGTTTTGCAACGAGTGGCATTGGTCTCGGGCTCTTTTGCTCCACGCCCGCCGTGGCGCTTCGAGCCAATTTGTCCGCAAAACACGCCGCCCATTTGCTCTACACGGGGCAGTTTATTGACGCCCAACACGCAGAGCGCGTTGGCTTGGTCAGTCAAGTGGTGGCCGCCGATCAATTGCGTGACCAAACGCAACGCTTGGCCGCGCAAATTGCGGCACACTCAAGCGCGGCACTTGAGTCCGGAAAGCGCTTGTTGCAATCGTTTGATCGCGTCACGACAAGCGACCATTACGCCACTGCCAGCGCCAACATGGCAGCAGACTTACAAACGAATGATGCAAAATTAGGCATCGACGCGTTTCTACAGAAAGCGCCAACGCCTCTGTGGACGCACCAATAATCGCGATTTCCGCACCCTTCACAGCCCTAGCGAGTACGACATCGTGAGTGTATTGAGCCCCAACATCCCGCCGCCGCTTGACCAACATGACACGCTTCGAGCCTGGAAAACGCAACCGTTTTCAGCGCGCTATTTCGTGGCGCTGAAGGTGATGCTGCGGGTCATCAGCTTCGTGGTGCTGCTGGCCGGTGTTGCGCTCATGATCGCCGAGCCCAGCTGGCGCACCGCAACGTTGATCGTGGGAATGTGGCTCGTCGGTGTGCCTTTAACGGCGTTGGGCTACGTGCGAAAAATGGATCGCTTGGCTGCACAAACGCCACCGATTTCGCCTCGGAACGAGAGCCCAACGACCACGATTGACATTCGCCAGCGGCGCATTGATTAGCACCTCAATCAGTGCTTGTGCAGCACGCGCCGGGCGGCAAAGAAATTGCACACAAAGCCGATCCCCGCGCCCACAATCACTGCCCCCGCAACGTGCCAGCGTGAACCGTCGCCGACCAATAGCAGCGCGCTCGAAACGCCGAAGTTAAGCGCCGTGCCAAACGACTGTGCGCCTATGTATCTGATCCACTCACCGAACGTTGCACGCTCGTCCGCTCGGAATGTAAACCGGCGGTTAAAGAAGTAAGTCGTCGTGACACCTGCGATCATCGCAATGGCGCGCGCCACGAGCTTCGGTGCGCCTAAATGCAGTGAGATAAAAACGACTGCCAAGTCAACGCCCAGCGCGATGAGCGAGCCAGCGAAGTAGCGAGCGGATTGAAGTGCGGTTGTTTTGATCACGGTCTCAACGATACTCGATCCCGCCGCATGTGCTGCTGGCGGAGCGGCTCGGCAGTTGCCCGGGTCGATCGCGATGAGAGGTTTTCAAACGCCCAGATTTAGAGCCATGGCTCGACCTGCATTGGCAACAATTTGCGGATAAGTGCAGGGCTTTTGCTTCGTTGCAGCTCACAAATTCCGCGTAGTTGTGGCACCGGAGCCCCGCATATACTTCTAGTTTACGTTTACGTCAATTCGGAGCGCTGAAGCGGACTGATTCCGCTGGCTGCCCACAGCAGGAGTCTGTCTTGAAAGTTCTTGTTCCCGTCAAGCGCGTTGTTGATTACAACGTGAAAGTTCGCGTGAAATCCGACAACTCGGGCGTGGATATTGCCAACGTCAAAATGTCGATGAATCCGTTTTGCGAGATCGCTGTGGAAGAGGCGGTTCGCCTGAAAGAAAAGGGCGTTGCCACTGAGATCATCGCGGTGTCGGCGGGCGTGGCGCAGTGCCAAGAAACGCTTCGAAACGCGATGGCGATCGGTGCTGATCGCGCGATTTTGATTGAGACGGATGTCGAGCTGCAACCCTTGGCAGTTGCCAAATTGCTCAAGGCGGTGGTGGATAAAGAGCAGCCGCGCTTGGTGATTTTGGGCAAACAAGCGATTGATGACGACGCCAATCAAACGGGTCAAATGCTGGCTGCACTCTTGGGTTGGGGCCAAGCGACCTTCGCATCGAAGGTTGAAATCGCTGGTGACGTGGCCACGGTCACGCGCGAAATGGACGGCGGCCTCGAGACGATTTCGCTCAAACTCCCGTGCATCATCACGACCGATTTGCGCTTGAACGAGCCGCGCTACGCAACGCTTCCGAACATCATGAAGGCGAAGAAAAAAGAGCTCGCCAACATGAAGCCTGCCGAGCTGGGCGTTGATGTAGCCCCTCGGTTGACAACACTTCGCGTGGACGAACCTCCGAAGCGCCAGGGCGGCGTGAAGGTGGCCGATGTCGCGGCGCTGATTGAGAAACTGAAAAACGAAGCGAAGGTGATCTGATCATGGCTAATCTCGTTATTGCTGAGCACGATCAGGGCTCGCTCAAGGCCGCAACGCTCAATGTGATTTCGGCGGCAGTTGCCATTGGTGGCGACGTCCACGTGTTGGTCGCGGGTCACAATGCGGCTGCCGCTGCCACCGCCGCATCGCAAGTTGTGGGCGTGTCGAAGGTGTTGCACGCTGATGGTGCGGCGCATGCCAATTTGCTCTCGGAAAACGCGGCAGCTCAAGTCGTTGCGAACGCGTCGGGTTACACGCACATCCTCGCCGCTGCTACGGCTTACGGTAAGAGTGTTGCGCCGCGCGTGGCAGCGCTTCTCGATAAGGCGCAAATCAGCGACATCATTAAGGTGATCGATGCCGATACGTTTGTACGTCCGATTTACGCTGGCAATGCGTACGCCACGGTAAAGTCGAGTGACAGCGTGAAGGTGTTGACGGTGCGCGGCACGGCCTTTGCGGCTGCCGCGAAAACTGGCGGTAGCGCGACGGTTGAAACCGTAGCAGCGGTTGCCGATTCGGGCGTGGCGAGTTTTGTGTCGGCCGAAGTAACGAAGAGCGAGCGCCCTGAACTCACGGCGGCCAAAATCATCGTCTCCGGTGGTCGCGGCTTGGGCTCGGGCGACAAATACCGCGAGGTGCTCACGCCGCTGGCCGATAAGCTCGGAGCGGCACTCGGTGCGAGCCGCGCAGCCGTTGATGCGGGCTATGTGCCCAACGACTACCAAGTCGGTCAAACCGGAAAAATTGTCGCGCCCGATCTCTACATTGCCATTGGCATGAGCGGGGCGATTCAGCATTTGGCCGGGATGAAAGACAGCAAAGTAATCGTGGCGATCAACAAAGATGCGGATGCGCCAATTTTTGGCGTTGCGGATTACGGATTAGTCGCTGATCTGTTTGATGCCGTGCCGGAGCTGGTGGCGAAGCTGTAGTCATCGTCTGTCTTGACCCAAACCCGTTTTGCGTGTCGACGAAATGCCAGTCGCATTGAAGCGGTGCGCTGGGATCTTAGCGATTTCGCAGTGCTTACACTTTTGCCACAGAATTCACAGATTCCACAGATGATTGCTGCAGCAGCGCACAGTTGTCGGCTTGTCCGCTACGGTATCTGAGCAACACGAAATTGGATAGCTGGAACCCCTGAAATCTGTGCAATCTGTGAAGTCTGTGGCAAAAAATTCCGGCGATTTTGTTTGTTAATCCGTCACCTCAGCGGAGCTTTCTATGTCCACCTATCAAGCCCCTCTCAAAGAATTCCAATTCCTGCTCGAAACCGTAGCGCCGCTTGCTGAGCTTTCGAAGCTTGAGCACTTTGCGGACGCCACGCCCGACACTGTTGGCGCAATCTTGGAGGAGTCGGCGAAGTTTGCTCGCGACGTGCTCGATCCGCTGAACTGGAGCGGGGACCGCGAAGGCGCGAAGCGCAACGCCGACGATTCGGTGACCACGCCGAAGGGCTTTAAGGCCGCCTATGACGGCTACCGCGCGATGGGCGGCGCGGCGCTGCCCATGCCGCCCGAATTCGGCGGCTTGGGAATGCCACGCTCCGTGGTCACGCTCACTGACGAAATGCTGCATTCATCGAACATGGGTTTTGGCTTGATGCCGATGCTCACGCAGGGTGCAATTGAGGCGATTTTGCTCGCCGGAAGCGATGCGCTCAAAGCCACGTACTTAGAAAAAATGGTGAGCGGTCAGTGGACGGGCACGATGAACCTGACCGAGCCGCAAGCGGGTTCGGACTTGGCGTTGGTGAAGACTCGCGCAGTACCTCAAGCTGACGGCACGTACAAAGTCTCAGGCACCAAAATCTACATCACCTACGGCGAACACGATTGGGCGGAAAACATCGTTCACTTGGTGCTTGCGCGTTTGCCTGATGCGCCTGAGGGCGTGAAAGGCATTTCTCTTTTCGTCGTGCCCAAGATGTTGGTCAATGCGGACGGCTCGCTGGGCGAACGCAACGATGTGAAGTGCGTTTCACTTGAACACAAGTTGGGCATTCACGCCTCGCCAACGGCGGTGATGCAATACGGCGACAACGGCGGCGCAACAGGCTACTTGGTCGGCCAAGAAAACCGTGGCCTTGAGTACATGTTCATCATGATGAATTTGGCTCGATTTGGCGTGGGTTTACAGGGTGTGGGTATTGCTGAGCGCTCGTATCAACGGGCTGTTT
>JAAFHR010000206.1 GCA_013298455.1 Betaproteobacteria bacterium
TCGTCGCGGACAGGGTTCGCTGGTTGCCTCGGTTTACGGCAGCGATGCCGCCGAATTAAGCAACGCCGCCATTGAACTCGCCGACAGTCACGGCCGCGTACACGCGATCACGCCCGACGTCGGCGCGATTCACTCCGGCCACGGTAACGTGATGCCGCACTCACTGCACGGCGGCCCAGGCCGCGCGGGCGGCGGGGAGGAATTGGGCGGAATCCGCGCGTTGAATTTCTATCATCGACGCAGCGCAATTCAAGCGAGTACCGCGTTGCTAGATCACTACCAATAAGCGCGACGCAATCGTCGCCCAAAGGAGGAAATGAGATGAGCCTAGAGAGCCCCGTTATGCCACCCCCCGAGCGATTTAATTTCGCACAACACCTGATTTCAGTGAACGCGGATCGCGGCACAAAAACCGCCTTCATCGACGACCAAGGCACGCTGTCCTACGCGGAGCTTAGCGAGCGCATTCGTCGTTTCGCGAGTGCGCTTACGGAAGCCGGTGTGCGGCGCGAGGAGCGCGTGCTGCTCCTAATGCACGATTGCAATGACTGGCCCGTCTCGTTCTTGGGATCAATGTATGCGGGCATCGTCCCCGTTGCCGTAAACACCTTGCTCACTGTCGAGGACTACGCTTACATGCTGCAGCATTCGCGAGCGCAGGCGGTGATCGTCTCAGCCGCCTTGCTGCCCACCTTGCAATCGGCCATCGAAATCGCGAGCAAACAACACGGCTGCGACGTGAAAACGATCTTCGTCTCGAACGCGCAAGCCGCGAACGGCGCACTCCCCAGCAATGCAAAGCGTTTCGACGAAGCCCTCGCGAGCGCACCACCGCTTCTGCAAGCGGCAGACACCGCCGCCAACGATCCCGGCTTCTGGCTTTATTCATCTGGCTCCACGGGTCGCCCAAAGGGCACCGTGCACACGCATGCGAACCCGTATTGGACCGCTGAGCTTTACGGCAAAGGTATCTTGCAGCTTCGAGAAAGCGATGTGTGTTTCTCAGCGGCGAAGCTATTCTTCGCCTATGGCTTAGGCAACGGGCTCAGCTTCCCGATGTCGGTCGGCGCAACGACCATTTTGATGGCCGAGCGTCCAACGCCCGACGCGGTGTTTAAGCGGTGGCGCGGTGAAATCGGCAATGCGAAACCAACGATCTTCTTCGGCGCACCAACCGGCTACGCGGGCATGCTGGCCGCATCGAATTTGCCTTCAAAGCGCGACGTGGCGCTGCGCCTCGCATCGTCGGCAGGCGAAGCGCTCCCCGCAGAGATCGGCGAGCGCTTCACCAAGCACTTCGGTGTTGAAATCGTCGATGGCATCGGCTCCACCGAAATGCTGCATATTTATCTCTCAAACGCGCCCGGCAAAGTGCGCTATGGCACCACGGGCTGGCCAGTACCGGGCTACGATATCGAGCTTCGAGGCGAAGGCGGCGGCACCGTCCCCGATGGTGAGCCGGGTGACCTATACATCCGAGGTGAAAGCGCCGCACTTTGCTACTGGAGCAACCGCGAAAAATCCCGCGAAACCTTCCAAGGCGCGTGGACCAAAAGCGGCGACAAATACGTGAAGAACGCCGACGGAACGTACACCTATTCCGGCCGCAGCGACGACATGCTCAAAGTGAGCGGCATCTACGTCTCACCGTTCGAAGTTGAATCCACGCTCATGCAACACGATGCGGTGCTAGAAGCCGCCGTCATCGGCGTCAACGACAGCGAAGGCCTCACTAAAACCAAAGCCTACGTCGTGCTCAAGCCCGGCAAACAAACCACAGACGCCGAACTCAAAGCGTTCGTGAAAGACAAACTCGCGCCGTACAAATACCCACGGCAGATCGAGTTTGTGAGTGAGCTGCCGAAAACCGCTACCGGGAAAATTCAACGGTTTAAATTGCGGGCGCTGGAGACTGGCTCGCGCTAAGGATGAGTATGCGGCGTTGCCGATCAACGCGGAGGTTAGGCGACCGCTACTGCGTCAACACGCCATGGAGCATCTTGAGCGCCAGTAAATAGAGCAAAAAGGCCATGATTCGCTTGAGCGTGGCGACCGGCAAACGGTGCGCCAGGCGCGCCCCAAAAGGCGCTGTCAAAACGCTGGTGATTGATATTCCAACGAGTGCGGGTAGGTAGACAAATCCAATCGATGGCGTCGGCACATTGGCGGCACCCCAACCGTTAAACACATTGCCAAAAGTGGTGAAAAGCGCAATCGGAAAGCCGAGCGCGGCGGAGGTGCCCACCACCGTGTGCATCACGACGTTGCACCAACTCAAAAATGGCACGGAGAAAAATCCGCCGCCCGCACCGACCATCGCTGAGAGCATGCCCACCACACCGCCAGCGCCAAAAAGCCCGGTCTTGCCCGGCAGCGTGCGCGAGGCTTTGGGCTTGATGTTCAAGAGCATTTGTGTGGCGGTGTAGAACAAAAACACCGTAAAGAAAATCGCCAAAAAATGCGTACTTAGCAGCGACACGACTTTCGTGCCGATAAAAGCGCCGAGCAAAATTCCCGGTGCCATTGCTGCGACAACGGCCCAATTCACCGCGCCCTTGCTCTGGTGGGTTCGCACCGATGAAATCGCGGTAAAGATGATGGTGGCCATGGATGTCGCCAAGATCACTTGCATCTTGGTTTCAAACGGGAAGCCCTGAGCCAGAAAGATGATCGATAAAAACGGCACCATCACCATGCCCCCGCCGATGCCCAAGAGCCCCGCCAGAAAGCCAACGCCTGCGCCGAGCGCGAGGTAAGCGAGAAACCAGATGTTGATGAAGTCGGTCATGTAGGGGCTCGGGTATTGAGCGCTTCGAGGCGCAAGAATCGACGGGGTGGTAATCGACGTGTCGGCAGCGAATAAGGCTCACGCCCTTAGCGCTTTTAACAAGTGGCGGTGCAGACGAATGAAACGTTTCGCAATCTTTGCCTCAGCAAGCTCAGTCTCGATTCCGTTCGGGCTGAGCCTGTCGAAGCCGTGCTCGGATGCCCGCTACCCTTCGACAAGCTCAGGGCGAACGGCAATTAACCGTGAAACGCCATCGATAACGACACCGATGCACAGATCGTCTGTTGACAGCGAGTAGAAACTACTTCATCAATTTCTTAGTGATGAAGTTCCATTCCTCAGTCGAAACAGGCGTAATTGAGAGCCGATTGCCACGCTGAAGAATGCGCATCGATTCGAGCTCCGGCGCGGCACGAATCGTGGCGAGCGAGACCAGCGGGGTCTTCTTCACTGCTGCAACTTCAACGCAAATCCAAATCGGTTTTTCGGCGGTGGATTTCGGCTCGAAGTAATCGCCCGGCTCGAACTGCGTTTTGTCGGGGATTGGCTTTGATGCAACCTTTGCGAGCCCTGCAATGCCGGGTTGTGGGCAGCTTGAGTGATAGAAAAAAATCTCGTCGCCGAGCTTCATATCATCGCGCATGAAATTTCGCGCTTGGTAATTTCGCACACCAAACCACGCGCTTTTTTTGTCACGAATCAGATCATCGATGGAGTATTCATCGGGCTCGGATTTCATCAACCAATACGCCATCAGCCGCCCCAAGTAAAAACGGAGCGCCCAGTTGCCTGACGCTCCGTGCAAACAGGTTCGCCGAACAATCAGCCAACCCAAAAAAGAAAGACTCCCGCTCTGCCGTCATGGCCGTCATCTTGAACCGAGGTTCAAGATTGGTTGCTTCCACCGCGTCTACTAGGTACAGCTGGCAAGACCGAAGTCAGGAGCCGCGCACACGAACGCAGTAGCGAAGCATCCTTGCGACAAGCGCATTGGTTCAAAGAAATTTTCAGCCACATCGAACATCGCAGGAGCAAACGAAGTTTACTCCTTGAATTTGTTTCGTGCAGAAAAGGTGCGCGGTTAAGCGCATTCGGAAAGGCCGCTGCTATGCCGCGCGAAGTGCGCTATCGAGCTTGTTTTGAATGAAGGTCAAACGTGCATGGGTTTCGGGTGAAGTCGCCGCCGCTGATGCTACGCCGCTTTGCGCGGCGAGTGCTGCCAATTCAAGCGCGGCGAGCAGTAAAACGCGCTCAGCATCTGCGCTCGTTTGCTTGGCGGCAATGCCGTCACAGCGCGCTTGCACAGACGCGATGGCCGCAGCGAGCGCAGCGCGTTCGTTGGCTGGTGCGCCCACACGAAACGTGCGGCCACGAACCACAACTTCGAGCGCTTCGATGGGCTCAGCCATCAGGATGTCGATTCTGGCAATTGCTCAGCGAGCGCGCGAAGCTTCTCGCCCGCTAACGCCATCCGCTCGTGTGCATCGGCCAATTCACCGCGCAAACGTGCGTTATCCGCAGTGAGCGCGACAAGGCGCGACACCACTTGGTCAACAGAATGTTCGAGATGATCAAGAGCCGGATTCACTCAGTAACTATATCAAGGCTTCGCGGGTTGTGCTTGCGAAAAAATCGAAACGGGGCGACTCGTTTTGGGATCAACGCCGGTCGCGAGCGGCACGTAGCGAACACTCAAAATTTCCAATTCCTCAACGCCTGCGGGTGTGGGCAACAACACTGTCTCGCCCTCTCGGTGTTTAGTGAGCACTCGCGCAATCGGACTAATCCAGCTCACATAACCCAGCGTTGGATTGACTTCATCCAAGCCGACAATCGAAATCGTTTTTTCTTCGCCGCGCTGGTTCGCCACATCAACCGTTGCGCCAAAAAAGACTTGATCGGTGTCTCGGGTCGTTGGATCGATCACCTCGGCGTCATCCAATCGCGCGACCAAATAGCGCATGCGCCGATCAATTTCCCGCAATCGCTTCTTACCGTAAAGATAATCGCCGTTTTCGCTCCGATCACCATTGCTCGCCGCCCACGAAACCACCCGTGTGACTTCGGGGCGCTCGGTCGTGACCAAGTAATCTAGCTCGGCTTTAAGCTTGGCGTGACCGCCCGGCGTCATGTAGTTTTTCGTGCCCGCAGGTAGCGCGGGCAGCCGCAGCGCCTCTTCGTCGTGTTCGTCGTCGCTGTCTTCTTTCGTAAACGCTTTGCTCATAGGCGTAAGGATAGCGATTGCTTGCCTCAGACACAGACCCGCACGCCGCTGCAGCGCCAACGCGGCTCATGCAACAATCTCGCCATGCTGACCGATACAAGCTTGCTCCGACGATTGCTCGCCTTTGTTCGACCCTATCGTTGGCGTTTAGCGGGGGGAGCGCTTTGCTTGGCGGTGGTGTCGCTCGTTGAGCCGTTTGTGATGATTGTGTTTTCGCGCATCATCGACCGGGCGTTTGTGCCCGCCGCCGGAGTGGCGAACGCAACGTCGAGCATGCCCAGCGCGCAGGGGCAGCTCGCGCAATCATTTTTAGCGCCCGTTACCACCTGGCTTGATACTTTGCCGGTGCTCTGGTTTCCGGCGCTATTGGTGCTTGTGTTCGCCGTCCGCAGCATTGCGAATTTTGTCGGAGACGTGGCACTGCATTGGGTGTCGAGCCGTGTGGTGTTTGACTTGCGCAAAGCGAGTTTCGCCCATTTGCTACGCCTGCCCGTGTCGTTTTTTGATCGCAACGCGGCGGCTGAATTGACCTCGAAATTGAGCTTCGATGCACAGCAAGTCGGCGCTGCAAGCTCGCAAGCGATCACGACGGTCGTTCAAGACACGCTCAAGCTTGTTGTTGCCATTGTGCTGTTGCTGTCGATCAGTTGGCAGCTCACGCTCGGCGTGTTCGTTGTTACGCCTTTGGTCGCCTTGGTGGTGCGGGCGTTGACCAAACGGCTCCGCGCTGCGAGCCACGCGATGCAATCGGCGATGGGCGAACTAGCGCGCTTCGGCGACGAAGCGCTCTCCAACCAAAAAACGATCAAAGTGTTTTCCGCGTTTGATGCCATCAGCACCGCGTTTTCTGAGCGCGCCAATCGCGTGCGGCAATCGTTGATAAAGCAAGAAACAGCCAACGCTGCGAGCGCGCCGCTGACGCACCTCGTGGTGTCAGTGGCGATTGCGATGATCGTCGCGCTGGCGATTCAGCAAGGCCAGCGCGGCGAAATGACCGCCGGTGATTTCATCGTGTTTTTTACGGCGCTCATGTCGTTACTGCCACCGATTAAAAGTTTGTCGTCGGTCAACTCCGTGATTCAGCGCGGCTTGGCGGCGGCGGCGAGTTTGTTTGGGGTTATGGACCAGCCCGCCGAGGCGATACATGGCGCAACGATGCAGACCGGTGAAGGCGGCGTTGCTATTGAATTTCGCAATGTAAGTTTTCTCTACGCCGACCGAGATCGAGCCGCGCTCAACGACGTTTCATTCACTGCCGAGCGGGGGCAGCACATCGCCTTGGTGGGCGCCTCTGGCAGCGGTAAATCGACCGTGCTGTCGTTACTGGCGAGCTTCTATCCTGCCAGTTCTGGC
>JAAFHR010000207.1 GCA_013298455.1 Betaproteobacteria bacterium
ATTTCCGCCGTAGCTCTGTCCGCACGCCATTGATGCTCGAAAATCAGAAAATGAAAAACAACGCATAACCATCTCAAGCAAAGCAGAGAAACTAGACCGAGCTTTGCGTCCTAGCAACCGAAGGTTGCGTCGTCCTAGCGCGAAGCGCGTCGTCATCTCGTCCTTCTTATGAATCTTCAGCAAATTAAATTTCTTTGTGCGGTGGTTGATAGTGGGTTTAGCGTTTCCATCGCGGCCAACGCTCAATTCACCACGCAACCCGTTGTCAGTAAACACATCAAAGCGCTTGAGGGCGAATTGGGTTTACAGATCTTTGAGCGACGCGGCAAGCGCTTTGTCGGGCTCACTCGTGCGGGTGAAGAGGCCTATGCGATTGCTAAACGGCTTAATGGTGATGCGTCGAGTTTGAAGTCGCTGGCGTCTGATTTGACGCATGCGAAAGAGGGCGTGTTGACCATCGCCACAACGCACACTCAAGCGCGATACGTGTTGCCACGCGTGATCGCGCAGTTTCAAGCCAAATACCCGTCGGTGAAACTCAAACTGAAGCAAGGTAACCCAAAGCAATGCGCTGATTGGGTCGCCGGGAGCGAGGCCGACATTGCGATTGCAACCGAATCCTTGTCGCTCGATCCGCTCTTGGTCACGCTGCCTTGCTACCGCTGGAATCGTTGCGTGATCGCGCCGCCCAAGCATCCGCTTGTCAAAGAAAAAGTGCTCACGATTGAAGCGCTCTCCAAGTATCCGCTCATCACTTACGACAACGCATTCACCGGCCGTTCGCAAATTGATCGCGCGTTTGCGAGCGCTGGCGTGGTGCCCAATGTGGCGCTCACCGCGCTCGATTCCGATGTGATCAAAACCTACGTTCGGCTCAATGTGGGCGTAGGGATCTTGGCAGAGATGGCCTACGAGCCCAAGGTGGATACGGATTTGAAACGACTCGATGCGTCGCATTTGTTTGCGCCATCGATCACTCGCGTGGGTTTGCGCCGCAATTCATTCTTGCGTCGTTTCGCTTACGACTTCATCGTGCTCTTCGCCCCGTCACTCAAGCGCTCGGAGATCGAAGAGGCCGTGTTTGGAAAGTAACCGAGCGGCAGCGAATCACGCGGCAGAACGTCAATTGATGGTCGATCGCTACGCCAGCGGGCGCGAGCGCCTGAAGCTCACCTATTTGCTGGCTGCGCTGTCGATGCTGGGGCCGTTTTCGATTGACACGTACCTGCCTGCGTTTGCTGAAATGCAAGCGGCGCTGCCTGCTACCGAAGTGCAGATGCAGCTCACGTTAACGCTCTACTTCATTGGTTTCGCCATCGTGTCGTTGTTCCACGGCGCGATCAGCGATTCCATTGGCCGCAAGCCTGTGATGATTGGCACAATTTGCATTCACGGACTGGCGTCCATCGGTTGCGCGCTGTCCGGCTCGATTGAATCGCTCTTGGCGTTTCGATTGCTCCAAGGCATGTTTGCCGGCGCTGGGTTTGTGGTGGGGCGTGCGGTCGTTCGAGATTTGTTTGACGGCGATGAAGCGCAACGCCAGCTCTCACGCATTCAAATGCTCTTTGCGCTCGCGCCAATCGTTGCGCCGATTTTGGGTGGCTGGTTGGTCGCGCATCTAAATTGGCCGTCGATCTTTTGGTTTTTGTTTGGCTATGCCGCGATCTTAGTTTTGTGGACTCGCATTGGCCTAGTCGAATCGCATTTGCCGTCGGCGCGATTGCCCTTCGCAGTGTTGCCGCTCGTCAAAACTTATCGCGGTATCTTTTTCAACAAAACGTTTCAGTTGTTGGCATCGATTCCTGGCATCAATTTCATGGGATTTTTTGTCTACATTGCTGGCGCGCCCGCGTTCATCATGCGGCACATGCAACTCACGAGCAAAGACTTCGCGCTGCTCTTTATTCCTGCGATTGCGGGGATGACGCTCGGAGCGTATCTATCGGGTCGTTTTGCTGGGCGGATCATGCATCACCGTCAGATGCGTTGGGGCTTTGCGATCATGGCGGTGGCGGCGACGATCAACATCCTTGTCAGCGCATTCGTTGCGCCAAACGTTGTGTGGCACGTCGCGCCGATTGCGCTCTACACCTTTGGCATGTCGCTCGTTACGCCGCCGATCACGCTTAAACTGCTTGATGCTTTTTCATATGCCCGGGGCAGTGTGTCGGCGCTCCAGTCATCGTGTCACGTGGCGATGATGGCGGTGACCACGGCGATTGTGGTGCCGTTTGCGCAGCAAAGTTTGCTCCGCTTTTCGCTGGTAATGGCCGGATCGGTGGGCTTGGGTTGGATAATTTGGATGGGCTATCAGAGGGCTCATCGTTCGGAGGAAAACACATGAAGTTGGGTCAATGGTTAGCGATGTTGGCGCTCTGCGCTTCGCCTTTGCTGGCAACGAATTCGGCCGCGCAGGTCAACAAGGATTTACCAATGGTTGAGCTACGAATCCAAGCCGCGGGGAAAACCCACAAGCTCAAAGCCGAGGTCGCGGCCGATGCCGCCACCCGAACGATTGGCTTGATGAATCGCTTCTCATTGCCGCCCGATCACGGCATGATTTTCATCTTTGCTCGCAGCGAACCGCTCGGGTTTTGGATGAAAAACACCTTCGTGCCGCTCTCAATCGCCTACGCCGACGAAAAGGGCGTGATCCTCAATATCCTCGACATGAAACCGCACGACGAATCCGCGCATCCGTCGAAAGGGCCCGCGCTCTACGCCCTTGAGATGAAGCAAGGTTGGTTCAAGGAGCGCGGCATCGGCGCAGGCGACAAGATCGAGGGATTGGATAAGGCAGGGCGAGCCAAGAACTAGGCGCTGTCCTGCTTAGTTGGCTTGTCGGATCCGCAATCTGACTCGGGTGCGAGCCCTGTCATCCTGAGCAGAGCGAAGGATCAGCTTCATCTACCCAGCCACCCGCAAGTGCCGAAAAGTGTGCGGCCGGATGCTTCGCCCGGCACAGCCTGCCAGCTAACAGCGTCGCAGTTCAATCTTCATAGCGCCGATCACCAGACATCTTTTTTATTGAAAGCCTTTTTTATTAAAAGCCTTTTTTATGTTGGCTTACAAGCGACTCTCATAGTTTTTTGAAAACACGCTAAATCAACGTGTAGCCCAATCAGTGTTGGGCATTCACCGATAAAGCCTATGGCGCAAAGTTCGTGCCGCAGTTGTCGTTCAAATACTGACGAATCAGCGCCCAAGTGTTGCGCGGCGGCGAGCCTGAAATTGCGCCGTCGGTCACCGCCGTTCCAGTAAATCCAAGCATTGCACGCACGAGCATTAAGCCGTCGCTCACCGCGTTCGGAGCACCGCCGCTGCCGTCGATGTCTAGGTTGCACGACGTGATCTCGGTGCCTGTGCCTACGAGAAAGTTCGCCCAACCGCCTCCGACAATGAGTGTGGCTTTGCTTTGGGCCGGCGTGTTTGCGGGAGCCACTTGGCGGACGCAGACGTGCAGCCCGTTGGTTATCGTTGATGCGTTTTGTCGGTAACTCAGCGCATCACATGCGCAACCCGCACTGCTTGACACGCAATACTGAGCGAAATTGCCCCCCAGTAGAGAGATGGGCACGTTGCCTGAAATGCCAAGAATTTGAGCCGAGTTTGACGTCTGAATGCTTGAAACTGGCACATTCAAATTCGGTGCGAACGCAAATGGATCGGGCAGATCATCGCCGTTGGCCAATTCCATGGAGAAACGGCTAACAAATGCGTCCGAGCTACCTGCCGCAGTGTGGATCGGCTGCGCGCCGCCGCTGCTGCCGGGAAACGACGTGGAGCCTGTGTAGCCCGTCAAGTAAATTTGGCCGCTGGCAGGATGGATCGCCAGTGCGTAAGGGTAGTCAAAAGAAGTGCCACCAAGGTAGCTCGACTGAAATCGCCGAGTGAGCGTGGCATCGAAGCGAGTCACAAAACCGTCAAGGCTCGCGCCCACCGACTTGGTCGATTGCGCGCCGCCCGAAGCGCTTGGCAGGTCGGTTGAATCGGTGTAACCCGACACATAGACTTGACCGGTGACGGGGTGAATCGCGAGTGCGTTCCCGATGTCGTCGGCCGAGCCGCCCAAGTAGCTCGATTGCAGGTGCTGAGTGAGCGCGGCATTGAAACGGCTCACGAACGCGTCGTTGCTGATATTGGTGAATCTGCTGGGTTGTGCACCGTTGGCAACGCCCGGTAAGTCCACAGAATCGGTGTAGCCAACGATGTAGACATCCCCACTCATGGGGTGAATGGCAATGGCTTGTGCGGCATCGGTTCCGCCGCCGCCCCAGTAGGTTGATTGAACACGCTGCGTGAGCCCCGCGTTGAAACGACTGACATAGGCGTCGAATCCAGCGTTACGGGTCTGCTGTGCGCCGCCGACTGTGCCGGGTAGGTCTGCTGCGCTCGTGCTCCCGGCGATGTAGACCTCGCCCGTGGCCGGGTGCACAGCGAGCGCCGTTGCGTCGTCGTTGCCAGTTCCTCCAAAGTAGGTCGACTGCAGGTGCTGCGTGAGCGTGGCGTTGAACCGGCCAATGAACGCGTCTGAGCCCGAGGATTTAGCGGCCTGAGCCGCAGTGCCAATGCCACCGCTTAATGGATTCACGCGCAGCAAGTCTGGTGAGGTCGTGCTGCCCGCAATGTAGACGTCGCCACTCATAGGGTGAATAAGCATCGAGCTTGCCACCTCCGTGCCCGCGCCTCCCATGTAACTTGTCTGAAGATGGGACGTGAGCGCTTCGTTGAAACGGCTAACGAAGGCGTCGCGACCGCCGGATTTGGTGGGTTGTCCGCCGCCCAAACGCGCTGGCAAATCGGCTGAATCGGTGTGCCCGGCAACGTAGACGTCGCCCGTAGCGGGCTGAATGGCGATTGCGTTGGCCACATCCGAATCCGCGCCGCCGAAATAGCTCGTCTGCTTTCGCTGCGTGAGTGCTGCATTGAATCGTGTCACGAAGGCGTCTTCGCCGCCCGCTAAGACGCTCTGCGCACCCGTTGCTACGCCGCCGTTGGCGTTGGTCGTGGACGGTAGGTCGCTGCTTGCCGAGTAGCCAGCGATGTAGACGTCGCCAGATGCGGGGTGAATCGCGATGGCGTAGGCTCGATCAATGCCCGCGCCGCCGTGATAGGTGGACTGCAGCAGCGGATCAATGACGAGTGGAAGCGTAGGGTCGTAGGCGCCGAGCGCGAAGCGGTAGGTGTCGGTGTGTAGGCGACCACCTGGGGTCGCTTTCGTGGCATCCGAGGAACCTACGACAGGCGCGGCCAGGTCCGCACCTACAAGCGCGTAGGCGACGGTCACTGAGTGGCGTTCACCACTCGCCGTGTCCTGAAACGCAATCGGCGCGGTGAAAGTCACTGGGCCGTTGCCGGTGTGCGCGATCAATTCGCCTTGCGCGCCGATTTCAAGCTTCTCGGCGCCGGCGAGCTTGATCTGGATTTGCTTTGGGTCGTGATTCGGTGCGACCGTGAAAATCTTCTCGACGTTGTTGCCCGTGGCTCTGAGCTGCACGTTGATGCCAGCGTACATGTCGCCCAAGTTCACCCGCTCGTAGGTATTGAGGTTATCGGCGTGTTTCGATGGATCGTTGCCGATGCCGTAGCTCACTTTGCCTTCCATCGGGCGATAGCCTGCAGGGGCTTTGAGCGTGCTTTGGCTCATTGGGCGAGCATGGCCTTTGCCATCGACCAAGGTTTCGCTGAGCACCCAGCCGGGGCTGCGCTCTGTGCAGTGATTGTCGCGTTGTAGGAGCGGCTTGGCGCGAAAGCTCGCGGCTTGAGTGAGGTCGTCGTTATACGAACGAGGTTCGCGGCAAGCCGCTCCTACCGCCGAGTCGCTCTGCTCGCCAACGGCGATGGGCTTCCCCGGCAGGCTGTACACCAACTCGCCTTGCTTCGTCACGAACAAGGTCCCGGCAAAGGTTTGCGCAGCGAATGCAGCCCGTAAATCCCATTGCCCGGCGTTGGGTACAAAGGGCACAGAGAGCTTGGCAATTTTGTCGAGAGTGGCTTGACTAGGAGCGGTGGCGCTGACGGCGACTGGCAGCAGCGTCGCGGCAATACTGATCAACGCGCTCGGCAGCGTATTCCTGTACCAACAGCCGGCGAGTTGGGTTGCAGAGTTGCATGGGCGTTGAAACATGGTCGACCCTTCGGTTTTCGGTTGGGGGTAGGCGCGGTTGTTTACGGCTAAGACGCGTTTGGCGTGCAGAGTACGCCAAATCCGCAAAAAAACACGGTTGTGTTTCAGCGCGCAGCGAAGTAGACCGCACTGGCTGAGCGGCAGGAAGGAGCGCTATACAGCTTTTCAATCAGAAGCCATAAAAAATATGGGATTGGAAGAGTTTAGTAATTTATT
>JAAFHR010000208.1 GCA_013298455.1 Betaproteobacteria bacterium
GCTGCGGCGTCGAAGCAAACCACCGCAGTCAAAGCCACGTTGCAAGCCGCCAAAGTGAAAATCGTTCGCGATAGCTTCACCATGACTGAAGCTGATCATGAGCTCATCAAACGCTGCAAACGGATGGCGGTTGCCAAAGGCCGCGAAACGCGAAAGAGCGAAGTGGTTCGCGCTGCTGTGCTTGCCTTTGCTGCTTGGCCAGTGGATCAGCAGCTCGCGGCGTACGCCAAGCTGACGGCTGTCAAAACGGGGCGTCCACGCAAAGCGAAGTAGTCGTCAGGAATTCGTTCGGGCTAGAAATCGCGCGCTCAGCGAGTTCGCCCGTGTCATGCCGAGCGAGTACAAAACTCGCTCGCTTGGTCGGTCGACTTAGGCGTAGAGCGCTGCCTCGCCTTCGATCATTTCTAGGGTCGCGATACGCCGCGCCGCTTCTTGATAAAGCCGGGCGCGCATCATTGGAGTAACGGCCGTTGGCTGCTCAGCCAGCGTGCATTCAAGCAGCGCCGATAGCCCGTAGGGTGCAACTGCCACACCAATCTCATGGGGCAGTTGCGTCATATCGAGACGGGTTGCAGCCATGCCAACCGCTGCAATGTCAATCTGAGTAGCGGCTTTGATAAAGTGATTCATGGTGTCGTTCTCCTGCGAAAAAATGCATTCGGGCAACAAAATCGAATCGCGCATCGCCATCCGATAAGCGAAGTTTCGCCGCGAAATATTCAAGGCATGTGACAGCGCACGTTGTCACATCAGTTTCATCACGCCGTCACTCGTCTGTAACGGCACGATGAAATAGTTCGCCGCGTGAATACCTCGCCATCGCTCCACCACTACATCGAGCCTACGCTCGGTCAAGGCGTCGCAGAACGGCTCATGGCCGATCGTGTGATTGGCTTTCTCTACAACACGGCACGTGAATCACCGAGTGCACTACAGCGCTTCGCTGCGTCGAAGCGCTTAACGCAAGCACTGGCAAGTTGGGAGTTTGATAGACCACTCTTGAGTCCGCAACGCACCATTGGATTTGCGGTGCAGCGGATGGGTATCGATCTCTCTGACGCCGTAGCAGACCCATCAACGTGGCGAACGCTGCGGCAATTGTTCGAGCGGCAAATCCGCTTCTGGGATTCACGCCCGATGCCTGCGAGAGAAACCGCGATCGTGTCACCGGCCGACGGCAAGCTGTTGCATTTTGGCGGCGGTGAAGACGCAATGGTGTCGGTGAAGCGTCGCTTTTTCTCGGTACCGGAGCTACTCGCGAAACAGACGTGGGCTTCGCAGTTAGGTGCAGGTCGCGGAATTTCTGTTCGCTTAACGCCCGAGGTGTATCACTACGTGCATTCGCCAGTGAGTGGCAAAGTGCTCGATGTGTACGACGTCGACGGTGCGTATCACTCTTGTAATCCCAGCGCCTTGGTGAGTTTTGATAGCCCCTACATTTTGAATCGTCGACGCGTGGTGATTATCGACACCGATGTAACGGGTGGATCGAGCGTCGGCGTGGTCGCCGTAATCGCCGTGGCCGCCATGATGATTGGTCGGATCGAAGACCACTATAGCGAGACACATTACGACGCACCCACGCCCCTCAGCCCCGGCCTAACAGTAGTGCAAGGTGCACCGATGATGATGTTTCGGCCGGGCAGCAGTACGGTGATCGTACTTTGGCCGAGCGAGCGGGCGATTGCTACGCCGCAGTTACGAGAGCTATCCACCAAACGGCACGTACCGAGCCGCTTCGGTGAATGGCTGATGATGCCGTGGAATGAAGTGTTGGTACGCGTGCGTTCGCAGGTCGCGGACGTTAGCCCACCGCAAACTTAACCTTAGGAGATTCGCCATGCAAGAGGTCATGACCATCGAACTGACGATCCTAGCCATTGCCATCGTCGGTGTGTTTTCGCTCCGCTGGAGCTTTAAGCATCTACCCGAAGAGCGCTGGCAGTTCTTCGCTGTGCTACCTACGTCTCGCACTGAGCGTGGTTGGCAAGGCGTCAACATCACCTACTACGGCATCATCTCGGCGCTGGCGTACAGCATTGCAATTGCTGCGTTCGTTTTTCTGTGCGGCGCAGCGAATCAATCCGCCACGCTGGTCACGCTCTTCGTGGCCGGCTTGCTGATGGTGGCGATTCCGGCCTCTAAGCTGATCGCGCGTTGGGTTGAGGGCAGCCGCGCCACCTTCACCGTTGGCGGTGCGCTGTTTGCGACCTGTTTAATTTCGCCTGCGGTGTTTTACGGGGTCAGCGTGTTGGGCCGGCTTTGGGAGCTACCCGCTTTGCACGCACCGGCTGTGATCGCGGCGGCGACCATCAGCTACTGCTTGGGCGAGGCGATCGGGCGGCTGGGTTGTCTGAGCTTCGGATGTTGCTACGGTAAACCGCTCTCTGAAGCGGGACCGATTGAGCAGCTGATCTATGGCCGCACAGCCACCACCTATCGCGGTTCGCTCAAGAAAATTGCCTACGCATCGAACTTGGAAAGCGTGCCAGTGATCGCTGTGCAATCAATAGCTAGCGTTGTGCTCTTCACGCTGTGCTTACTGGGCTTGTGGCTTTTCTGGGCGCACTACTTTGCGGCTGCGCTGCTTGTGAGCTTGGCAGGATCGCAAGTGTGGCGCGTCTACTCCGAATCACTGCGTGCTGATGATCGCGGCGAAAGCAGCGCAAAAACAGGGCTCACCATTTACCAAGCTATGGCAGCGGTAACTTTAGTGCTCACGGTGATCGCGGCCTGGGTACTTTCAAACGCGGCCCCGCTGCCGCTCTCAGCGGCGAGCGGCTTCAGCGCGCTGCTGCGCGCCGAGGTCGTGGTCGTGTTGCAACTGGTGTTTGTCGCAATCGTGTGGTTTATGGGCCGCAGCACCGTCACTGGGGCGCATCTGCAACTGCTGCTGTTTCGCGAGAAGCTCTAAAGTCAGTAATCCGTAATATCGTTGTCACTGTTCTGCAATATGATTCCTGCTTTACCTCAGCAGGATTCAGCGGTGAGTGACGACAGACACGGCAGTGACGGGCTAATCGCAGCGGTGGATCTGGGCTCCAATAGCTTTCGGCTTTTAATCGCAAAACAAGAGGGCGGGCAGATCGTACCGATCAGCACGCACCGCGAGGGCGTGCGACTGGCCGCTGGCTTAGATCGTAGCAACGAACTCAGCCGCGCAAAGATCGATGAAGCCGTTGCTGCGCTGGGCCGATTTCGTGAGCGCCTGTCGGCTGTTGCCCCCAAACGTGTTCGCGCCGTCGCGACAAGCACCTACCGCACCGCAACGAACAGCAAAGTGCTGCTCGCTGAATCTGAAGCTGCACTCGGGCTCCCCATTGATATCGTTTCGGGTCCCGAAGAGGCGCGGTTGATCTATCTGGGCTGCGCGCACACGCTGCCTTGGAGCAACGACGAACGCTTGATTGTCGACATCGGCGGCGGCTCCACGGAATTCATTGTGGGCACCCAGTACACGCCCGAGCTCATGGAGAGTTTTGCGCTCGGCGCGGTCACCTTGTCGCAGCATTTCTTTCCGAACGGCACCGTGACCGCTGCTGCGTTTCGTAAAGCCGACATCTTCGTTCGTTCGCGCTTTGAGGTCATGCACGAGCGCTACAAACGCGGCTGGCCCACCGCCTACGGCTCATCGGGAACGGTGCGCGCGCTGCACGAAATCGTGGCTGAAAACGGGTTCGACACCGCACTCACATTTGAAGGTTTACTCAAGCTCCAGCGCGCGCTGGTCGATGCGGGCGACGTCTCAGCGATTTCATTGGCGGCGCTTAAATCGAGCCGTGCGCCCGTGTTGCCGGGCGGTCTCGCCATCTTGCTCGGTTTGATGCGAGAGCTCAAAGTGGATCGGATCGAGCCCGCAGAGGGCGCGCTTCGGCTCGGAGCGCTCTACGACATGCTTGATCGTGACGGCTTGCAGACCACGAGCAACGGCAAGTCAAACAAGCGAGGGCAAAACGATCCGCGCACCCTCACCGTGGCCCGGCTTCAAAAGCGCTACGACGTTGATCGCTCGCAGGCGGCGCGTGTGGCAAGCGCGGCACAAACCTTGTGGCAAAGCCTCGGCCAAGCTGACCCCGATCCACTGCTCGATTGGTCGGCTGGATTGCATGAGATTGGGATGGCCATCGCACACACGGATTACCACCGACATTCAGCGTATGTACTGAGCTACTCCGACTTATACGGCTTCTCAGAACAAGAGCGCGGTAATTTAGTGAATCTGGTGCTGGGCCACACCGGCTCGCTCAAAAAGCTCAATCGCGATGCATTTGATGATGCGTTGCTCGCCCGGCTGTTGTGCCTACGAATTGCCTCGATCTACAACCACGGCCGATCTCCTGTAGCGCTCACTGCGTCACTCAAACAGCTACGAACACAGTTCCAGCTGCGGTGCGACGCTGCCGAACTCGACGCTCGCCCACTCACGCTCGCGCTCTTGGAAGAAGAGGCCGAGCGATGGGAGAAGTTTGGCGTACCGTTGATGATCGAGCTCAAGTGATCGAAGCTCGTCTCATGCTGAAGGGGGTTGTGATTCTGCGAGCGCAGAACGCTGTTTGATTACCGCGTTTAGCGCATTGGCAATGGCTCGATGTGCGAACAGACCATTCCAATTGTTTCGCGCGTTGCACAGCTAGACCATACCGCTCGCTGGGCGCAACCGCTTCACTTCGCAAACCACGTGGGCATTATTCATGCACTTTGTTACGGCGCGATGACGCCTGCGAAAGTGACGCGATCCAATGCTGTTTCCTTCACCCCTTTTTCCGCCAAACTCGGCGGCGCGCGAGCCCACTGAGCGATGCTAAATCGTTGTCCACGCTCGCGAGCAAAACCTATCGCCACACACCTGCATTCAGGGATGTCATAGCGCTGACTTAAAGTCGTCACTCGAACGCAACAAATCGAAATTAATGTTGAGCCATTATTACGGATGGGGACATTTTTGATGCAGCCTTCGATGCCACTGACGCCAAATAATCTGATCGCAAATTCGCTCCGAAGCGAACGAGTCAGCCGCGCCCCTGCGGTCTCTGAAGCGTCGCAGCTCACGGTCAAGATTGCCGACAGTCATGCGCTCATCGAAGCCGCTCAGCGCTTGCGTTACCGCGTGTTCGTTGACGAATTGGGTGCAGACATCGATCGGCACGACGGGCGCGATGTCGATCAGTTTGACGCAGTGTGTGATCACTTGGTAGTGATCGACGAACAACGTGACAAAGTCGTGGGCACCTATCGAATCCTGCCACCGTGGGGCGCGAGAAAACTCGGCCAACGCTACTCGGAAACTGAGTTTCGCGTGGATGCGCTCCGGCCCATCTTAGGTGAGCTCTTTGAAGCGGGTCGCGCATGCATCCATCCGGCCTACCGAAGCGGACACAACGGCGCCGTGCTTGCACACCTGTGGTCAGGGCTCGGTCGCTACGTGAGCCAACACAATGTGAAATATTTGGGCGGTTGCGCCAGCGTGCCGCTCGAAGGCGGCGCGATCAATTTAGCCGCACTTCGTGCCGAGCTGATGGCCAAGTACCTCGCACCCATGGAATACCGCATCGAGCCCATTCGCAGCATTCTCGATTTGGGCTCGCCCGATGCGACGAAGCCCACCATGCCCGCGCTCCTCAGAGCCTATTTGCGAATGGGCGCGTGGGTGTGTGGTGAACCCGCGTGGGACGCACAGTTTGACGTGGCTGATTTCTTTGTGCTGCTGCCTGTTCAGCGCATGACGCCGCGCTACGCGAAGCACTTTTTGGGCGGTGCCACTACGGTGTAATCGGCTGCGAGCCGGATGCTCGCGACAATTCAATCAGTGCCGCCCTAACTGTCATGGCGCGGTACGCCACCCCAGAGCGATGAAACGACCGAGGTGAGATCGGTCGAAACTTCGCGGCACGACGTTTTTCTTTTTTGACGCAGATTACGCTGACTGCGCTGATTGCCGCAGATTATTCAAAGCGATGCCGCCATTGAGCAAAAAATAATCTGCGTTCATCTGCGTAATCCGCGTAATCTGCGTCAAAGATTGGATCGATTTTGTGTTGTTTCACGTTAAGTAAACTCCGGCACCATCACCGCACGCAATTGGATGACTTCAGTGTCATCCTTGCTGCGCCGCTGCAGCCACCAGACTGCGCCTTTTTTGACTGACCATTCGTCAACACTCAGCCCCAAGAGCTTCGCGACACATTGGCCCATCCAAGGCTGGTGGCCAACGACGACAATCACCTCAGGGTGCACGCCCCAACCAACCGCTGTCAATACGTCGGTCGCATTTGCGTCGGGATTGATT
>JAAFHR010000209.1 GCA_013298455.1 Betaproteobacteria bacterium
GCTCGAAAACGCCGAGCAAATCGCGCAAGAGGCCGACGACACAGCAGCAGCGGCCGATGAACAGCGCGCAACGCTGCGCGCCGCGCTTGAGGCCGCTACGCGCACCGTGAGTGATCTAAACGCACGTCGCCAAGCCATTGCCAGCGTGCAATCGAAATTTCAAGATCAAAGCGAAGGCAAGCTGCAGCAGTGGCTCGGTCAACAAAACATTCGCGGCGAGCGGTTTTGGTCGATGCTCAAAGTCGACGCCGGTTGGGAAGATGCGGTTGAATCGGTGCTTCGTGATCGCTTGAATGCGCGTGCGGTCGGCTCACTCGAAGCGGCGATTAATTTTTCAGCGCCGCCGAGCCGCTTCACGGTGTTTGCGCCATCGAGTGTTGTTGCCAGCGCTGGCATGGACGGGCATTTGAGCGCGCACGTTCGTTCTCAAGATGCGGCCGTGCAAAGCGCACTCTCGCAATGGCTGCACGGCGTAAAGATCGCAGAGGATTTACCGCAAGCACTCAATCGTCGTGGTTCGCTCACTGAAGGTGAGTCGTTTGTGACAAAGCAGGGGCATCTGGTGAGCCGCGCGAGTGTGACCTATTTCGCACCCGACGAAGCCGTTCACGGCGCCATTGCTCGCCAACGCGAGCTGACGGAAATCTCGGCGGCGCTCACCGGCGCAGAGGCCACAGCAAGTGCTGCAAACGCCGCGTTTTCGGGCTGCGAAAAGCGCTACCAAGAAGCGCGGGTTCAGGCGACGCAACTTCGCGCGTCGATCGTGAGCGTGCAGCGGCGAGTGCATGCGCTCGAAGTGGAGCGTTTGCAGATTGAGCAAGCCCGCGCTCAAGCTTCCGAGCGCTCGAAGCAAATTACAGCCGAGCGCGAGGAGATCATGGCGTCTATCGCGGTTGAGCGTGAAAACGTGCAAACCCATTTGGAGCGTTTGACGGATTTCGAAGGCCAAAAGGCGGTCGCCCACGCCGAACGCGAAGCCAAACGTGGCCTTCGCAATGAAGCGGATGTGGCGCTGGTCAAGGCGCGAGAGCTACTCCGAGTCGTCGAGATTTCGCTCCGCGATTTGATGTACGCCGAAAAGAGTGCCACGGAGCGGGTGCGAGATCTCACACGCAACGCCGAAAACAATCGCTTGCAAATCGCCGAGCTCGAGGGCGACTTGGCGCGCCTCGACACCGAGCGCACAAGTATCCTGCTTGATCCGCTCGAATCGAGTTTGCAGCAGCAACTCACTCAGCGCAACGAGCGTGAATTGGCGCTAAAGACGGCTCGCGAAGCCGTAGAAGCCGCCAACGCGGCGCAGCGCACCGCCGAAGAATCGCGCGCGGTGATTGAGCGTGATCTGGAGCCCGTTCGCAAGAAAATTGAAGATGCGCGTTTGCGGCAAAACACCGCTGAGCTGGGCTTGGCGCAGTTTGAAGAGCAGCTTGCCGCGCTTCAGTACGATGCCGATTGGTTGGTAGAACATCTCCCGAAAGCGCCGCGCGCTGCTGAGCTGCAAAGGCAGCTCGCTCGCGTTGAGTCCGATATGGCGAACTTGGGCGCGGTCAACTTAGCTGCGCTCGAAGAGCTTACTCAAGCCGCCGAACGCAAGCTCTACTTGGATGCGCAAGCCGGCGATTTGAACGAGGCCGTGCAAACACTTGAAGACGCGATTCGTCGCATTGATCGCGACACACGCCAACAGCTTCAGGAAACGTACAACAAGGTCAACGAGCAATTCGGTCGCTTGTTCCCAACGCTGTTTGGCGGCGGTCAAGCCAAGCTCGTTTTGACCGGCGACGAGATTTTGGACGCGGGTATCCAAGTCGTCGCGCAGCCTCCGGGAAAGCGCAACGCTTCGATTCATCTGCTCTCCGGTGGCGAGAAAGCACTCACCGCGACTGCGCTCGTATTCGCGTTGTTCCAATTGAACCCTGCGCCGTTTTGCTTGCTCGACGAGGTGGACGCACCGCTTGACGATCCGAACACCGAGCGCTTCTGTCGATTGGTGCGTGAAATGTCTGCCGCGACGCAGTTTTTGTTCATCTCACACAACAAAATCGCGATGGAAATGGCGGAGCAGTTGATTGGCGTGACCATGAGCGAGCCGGGTGTGTCGCGGATCGTGGGCGTTGATGTTTCGCAGGCGATACGCATGGCCGAAGCGGCTTAGCGAAAGGCGATCTACGCATGAATTCTCTGCAAATCGGTTTAATTGGTATCGGTGTATTCGTGATCGCTGTGCTTGCGCTGTGGTCTTGGTGGCAGCAGCGGCAAAGCAGCGCAGATCGGGCAAGACCGAGCGCAGCAAAGCCCGCGAACGATGCACACAGAGAACCCTCGATTCGCAGCGATCGCGCGGAATTGATCGAACCCGTGGTGAACGTGTCTGCAGCTACTGTCGACGAACTGTCGCGTGTGACACCGACTGCTCAGCTCGCTACAAGCGAGCCTGCATTCGAGAGCACCGAGGGAAAAACATGGTTCCCACCCAGCTCGCGATTGACGACTGACGAGCCCGCTGCTGCTGCGGATCCGCAGGATGCCCAGCACGAAGCGACTTCTGCGCTCCGTACAGAGCCGTCCGCGCGAAATGCGCCGATGGTTGGATCGGTTGCGTCGCCAGTAGGCGCGGTGCTCGCGCCGCCGTCCGTCGCACCCGTCCCTTCGATCATGCCGTTTGACGAGCGTTTGCACGTCTACGCAGTGCTCACCCGAGACGATGGACAGCCGTTCGACGTGATGCCGTTTCTGCGCATTGCTGGGCGCGCCTCGGTCTGGGGGCGATTGTTTCGGCAGAGCCCTTGGGAAGGCATTGATTTGTCGCAGCCGACCGGTGCGGTGATTTCGCTCTGCTTAGCGCTGCCCATCGCATCGCGCGGCGGACCGGTAACGGCATCGGAGTTCGATGCGTGGCGAACTGCCGTAGCCGTCGAATGCGCCAATCAAAACGTGTCGGCACAATTCGAAGGCTTCACTGCGGCTGCGGCGCGTGCTGAGGAGCTTGATTCGTTTTTGGCAGCGGTGGATTGCATCCCGATTACGTATTTGGTGCGTAAAGACGGCGAAGCGTGGTCGGGTACGCGACTCCGTGGCACGCTGGAGGCTAACGGATTTCGTCTACAAAGCGATGGACGATTTGCGTACCACGAAGTCGAAACCGAACAGGTGATCTTTTACGCCGTTGACGGCTACGAGCGCGCGTTTACGCCGGAGCGCTTGCGCACAGAATCAGTGGCGGCGTTTCGTTTGGTGATGGAAGCGGCGCTCTTGACGCAGCCACTGCATCGATTCGATGCGTATCGCCAAACGCTCCGGGCGCTGGCTAAACTGATGGACGCCGAGCTGCGCGACTCATCCGGCGCGGCTGTTGGAGAACCAGAGTTCGCGGCGCTTCGAGCGCAAGTGCAGTCAGCGAGTGAGGCGCTCACCGCTGCTGGCATTGCGCCGGGCTCGCCGTCAGCGATTGCATTGCTCGCTTAGCTCCCGCGCGATGTTTGCGTCCACCGCCGATTTCGAACGCGCGAAGGCGCTTCGAGAAACCATCACTCGCGCCGATGAAGATTATTACGAACGCGATGCGCCGAGCCTGACCGATGCTGCTTACGATTCGCTCTACCGTGAGCTGATTGCGCTTGAGGCGCAGTTTCCGGAGCTCGTCACCACCGATTCGCCCACGCAGCGCGTGAGCGGCGCTGCGACGACAACCTTTTCACCGGTGGTGCATAGCGTCCCCATGCTCTCGATCCGCACCGAAACGGATTCGACCAGCGCGGGTGCGTTTGCGTTTGACGCACGGGTTCGGCGTGAACTTGAGTTGACCGAGCTCGATCCGCCCGTTGAGTATGTTGCTGAACTCAAATTCGATGGTTTGGCGATGGCGCTTCGGTATGAAAACGGCCGCTTGGTGTCGGCCGCAACGCGCGGCGACGGCAGCGTTGGCGAGGACGTGACCGCCAATGTGCAAACCATCGCCGATGTGCCGAAACGCTTGCGTGGCGCGGCGATTCCGGCGGTGCTCGAGGTGCGCGGCGAGGTTTACATGAAGCGGAGCGCTTTCGCAGCGTACAACGAATCGCAACGCGCCGCAGGTAAAACGACGCTCACCAATCCTCGAAACGCCGCGGCCGGGAGCGTTCGGCAGCTCAATGCGGCGGTGTCGGCCGAGCGACCGTTGTCGATGTTCGTTTATGGGATTGGCGCGGTGGACGGTTGGACTTTGCCAGCGCGTCATCAGGCGTTGCTAGACGCCTTGGCGGACTTTGGATTCGTGGTGAACGACGCAAGGCGGACTGTGGCGGGTCCGCAGGCCTTGGCAGACTTTCACGCGCACGTTTCACAGATCAGAGCATCGCTTGATTTTGATATCGACGGCGTTGTGTACAAGGTGGATGACCGCGCGCTGCAAACTCGAATGGGCTTTTCGTCGCGTGAGCCGCGTTGGGCGGTTGCGCACAAGTTTCCACCGGAGGAGGCAACGACTACGGTGCTGGGCATCGACATTCAGATCGGTCGGACCGGAGCCGTGACACCCGTTGCTCGCCTCTCTCCGGTGTTCGTCGGCGGCGTGACCGTGACCAACGCGACTTTGCATAACTTTGAAGAGTTGGCGCGAAAGGATGTGCGTTTGGGCGACACGGTCATCGTGCGGCGAGCGGGTGACGTGATTCCCGAGGTGCTCTCAGTGCTTCTTGCGCAACGCGTTGACGACACGCCGGTCTATGCCGCTCCCACACGGTGCCCGCATTGCAGCTCAGCGATTGAGCGCGATGCAGAGGAGGTCGTTTTGCGCTGCACGGGCGGCATGGCCTGCGAGCCGCAGGTGCAAGGCGCGATGCTCCATTTTGCGCATCGCCGCGCGATGGATATCGAAGGACTCGGCGAAAAATTAGTTGAGCAATTGGTTCAGCGAAAGCTTGCGCGTGATGTGGCTGACCTTTACGAACTGGATGGCGAGAAGCTCAGCCAACTCGATCGCATGGGCGAAAAGACGATCAACAATCTGCTCACGCAGCTAGAGAAGAGTAAGACCGCGGCGCTGCATCGCTTTATTTTTGGTTTGGGCATTCGTCATGTGGGCGAGGTCACCGCAAAAGCGTTGGCCAATCGATTCGGCGAGATGGCGACGTTGATGAATGCCGACGTTGAAACGCTCACTGCAATTGATGACGTAGGCCCGGTCGTTGCCGCGTCGATCGTAAATTTCTTTGCGAACCCGATGAATCGGTCCAGCGTTGAGCGATTATTGGCCAAGAACTTCAAGTTCACCCACGTCGCAGTTGCAGCACGAGACGCTCGTTTTAGCGGTCAAACCTTCGTGTTGACAGGTACGCTACCAACGCTGTCGCGCGACGAGGCCAAGGCGCTCATAGAGGCCGCAGGAGGTAAGGTTTCGGGATCGGTCTCAAAGAAGACGCATTTCGTCGTGGCGGGTGAGCAGGCGGGCTCAAAACTCGACGATGCGCTTCGTTTGGGGGTGAGCGTACTCGACGAAGTACAGCTCCGGGCGATGTTGGGCTAACTCAACGTGTTCACATCGGAGCGAACGGGTTACGGCGATGAGCTCAACGTCCTCAAGTTCCACGCGGAGTCTTCGGGCCAGTAACGCCATTCGTTGTCAAAGAAGCCGGTGCCACGCACCGCGTTCCAACCGCGTTTAGCCAGGTCATTGCCAATCACGAGCCAATCGGCAAATTCTTGACCGGCGTCGAAGAGTGGAAGCCGTAGCATTGCTTGGTGTCCCGCAGCCCCCGTCGAGGCCACGACTCCGACCGACAGCGTCGTTCCAAATTTGCTTGGGCGGATCAAAAGCACTGCACTGTCTGGCCCCGAAACCACACGATCCGGAACCCGAACTAGTGAGCGGGAGATTTGTACCGGTGAGTCTGCAAGTAGTGATTGCCACAGGCGATGTGTGTCTGCGTTGCCGAAGAGCACGACGTTGCGACGCTTGAGCGTATCGCTGTGCTCGGTGGACGTCAGGGTCGTGTCTAGCATGACTGGAATGGCGGCGTTGGCTCGGTAGCCGAACGCTTCGGAAAAGTAGCGAGCGGCGCGCAGGTTCTCTGCTGTTTCTTCATCGGTGCCAGCGGTACCGACGACAAAGATGACGTTGTTTCGTAGCACTTCGAGCCAGCGCCCGCCGCGGTGGGCGCCTTTGCTAAAGCCCGCGCTGCCGCTTGCTCGTGGGTCTTCGGCAGCGAGCGACCACTGCGATGACCCGCGTTGCAGCGTGATCGTTTGGCGACAGCGCTCGGCGGGTATTTC
>JAAFHR010000021.1 GCA_013298455.1 Betaproteobacteria bacterium
CCCGATTTGCGCGGTGCGCCGCCGGCTCGGATGGGCGAGGTGATTCCGCAGTTTCGCGCCAGCACGGCGTCGGTGGGTCGACCCGTTGATCCGAATCCGGTGGTGACGCGCGGCGTGGTGGAAACGCAGCCAAACGTGCTCAACATTCCGAGGCCGCAAGCGCCCGTTCAGGGCGGCTACCCGATGCGTGACCGCAGTAGCGGCAGCGCGGTGATTGCAGCGCCGGTCGTCGCACCCGTGCAACCCAACACCAATGTGTTTGAGCCGCGGGTCTGGCGTGATCCGAATCCGATCGTTGCGCAGCCTGCGAATCCGCGCGTTCAGGAAGTTCGCCCCGGTGTTGTGGCGCCTGTGCCCAATCCCGATATCGCTAATCCACGTCGTGATGGCGCAACGCCGATGCAAAAAGATCGTCGCGAGCGCGCGCCGGTTTATGAGCCGCGAGGTGATTTGGGTGCGCCTTCAAGCGTGCAGAATTTCGCAGCAAACGCACCAGCAACTTCATCCGTTGCGGCCGCGTCGCCCCCTATCAATCCCGTCGCGGCGGCGGCTGTGGGCGCAGCGGTCGTCGGCGGCGCAGCGATCATTGCATCGCGCCGAAACGCGGCACCTGTGCAGGCGATTGCGCCGCCGACCAACGTCTCGAGCAATGTGACCGCCAACGCCAAACCAAACGTCACGCCCGTCGCGGCGGAGGTTGCCGCCGCTGAGCGCCGTCAGCAGCGCGCAGAACGCATCGCCGAGCAGCGTGCGCAAAACCAGAAACCGCAGGTCGCGTCAAACCAAGTTGTACGTGCTTCAACGCCGCCGGTCGCTGCTGATCCCGTTCACGCCTCTGAGCGCGCCGCACCGAGCGTTCGCCAAACCAAAATTCGCGAAGACCGCGCCCGCGATGCCGAGCATCCGCATCAAAAGGCCAAAGACAAAGCAGCGCGCGAAGGTTAGTTCAACTAGTACGCCTTTTTGTTGCCTGCCCCGTCAATATTGGCCGAGCGTCACATTTCAATGGTTTTCGAAAAACGCAAGAAACTGCTTTTAGGCCACATTAAACCTGGCTTTTAAGAGATAAGCTTCGTAGCGTGTGGCTCGCTATGCGTGCGCAGAAAAGACGGCGGCAAGACCAATACGGTTCACTTGAATTTGTAGCTACAGATTTCACAAGACCTCTGCACAACCCTCATTTCCGTCATTCCCGCGCAGGCGCATAAGCGCTAACCTATTGAAGCGCTAGTCGAGATCGTTGTCGAAGGCGTCCGCGAGGGGGCTCCGCTAGCCGCCAGCTGAGCGCTGCCCAGTGGCGCAGTGCTGCGGTGAGCGACAGTACTGGCGTGACGGCGCGGCAGAGCAGCGCGAGCATGAGCGATGTCTCGCGCCAGTCACAGCGCTCGCGACCGGCTCGCTTCAAACTCGAAGCCCCAGGGGGAAATGTGCTCGGCCAAGGCAAGCAATCGCTCGATCAGGCAAGCCACCAATAGCTTGCCTTGCAGCCACGCTCGTGCCGCCTCTGGGTCGTGTTTCTTGAGATGCCCCAGCCCCAAGAGCGATTTCAAGCGCTTGAAGATCAGTTCAATCTGCCAGCGCATCCGGTAGAGCTCGAGTACCCGAGCGGCGCTGTAGCTGGCCCCGAGCGTTGTGAAGACAAAGACATAGCCCGCAGCCTCTAGCGTTTGTGGCTGTAGCGTGGTGCCATTTCTCTGGCTTTCGCGGCGCACCCGAGCCTCGCCCAGCGCGCTGGCCGCTCGATTCTTCTTGATCGCGCACAGACGCCCCGCGATCCAGCGTTTGCCCGCTTTATCGACTTTGACCCAGACGGGCCACTCGCCCAGCTCGCCCATTGTGCCCATTGCGCCCACCGCGCCCGCTGCCTCGGTCGCCGCGTTGCTAGGCGCTTGTGCCTGATGGGGGCTGCGCAACTGCCGTAAGTGCGCCAGCACGTCGAAGCGCTCCCTCGGACAACCCGGACTGGCTTGCACGCCCTCCGCTTCTCGCACATACAGCGGCAGCGTGACCAAGTTCGTGCGAACAATGACGTCGGCTTGCCCGTCGAGCACATGGGCCACCCCCGCCGGGTTGGCGTAGCCCCGATCCGCGATGAAGATGTCACCCGCTACGACTCGGTAGCGCTTGAGCGTCTCGCCCATCGAGGGCGCGCTCAGCACGACCTGATCACAGCTCAGCGTCGGTAGCGTCACCGAGTAGTGCAGGCGCCACTTCGAGCCGGTGTCGCCGGGCTCGCTCACCATCGTGCCGTCGATCAGTCGCACGCGACGCCCCGACTCAGCCGTGGCCATGGCCACATCCCCCGATCCCTCTGAGACCAATGACCTAGCCAGCGGCGCACCGTGCGCCGAGCGCAGCGCCTGCGCCATCCACTCAAACCAGGCCCCACAACGTTTGAGCCGCTTGAGAATACCCACGTCCGAAATCGTCGCCAATCCAGAGAGCGCCGCTCGCGCCGAGCTCTCCCGAAGCCCCGCGCCATCGGCCAGATGAATCAAGAGCACCCGAAGCAGCACGCTCGGATCACTCAGCCCCGTGCTCCGAGAGATCGCCCCAAGCGCTCGAGCCTGAGCCTGCCAACCGTCTGGCAAGACGCGCTCAACCGTCGCCCAGTCTCCCCCCAGCCCCGCCACCGTCGTCTCACTCTGCTCGATTCGCCGCATTTGACCCTCGCCGGTTTCATCAAAACCAGAGTGTCTTCGCTTTCCGCTGAAATTGCAATATTAGGTTAGCGCTTATGCGCGCAGGCGGGAATCTACCGTCGATGAAAAGCCATGTTCCAAGTGATTGATTTCGCTCAATTCACCATGGATTCCCGCCCGAGCGCAGCGAGGTTTCTCCTGAGCTTGTCGAAGGGCGGGAATGACGAGTTGGGTCAAATTTGCGCTCAGTCGGCAGTTGTGCAGAGGTCTTTTCACAGATGATCGCCGACGTAGTCGTGAGGAATCAGTGTAATCTGTGAAATCTGTGGCAAAAAAAACACCACGGTCCATAAGTCAACGGTGTCAGATG
Source organism: Betaproteobacteria bacterium (assembly GCA_013298455.1). GTDB lineage: Bacteria > Pseudomonadota > Gammaproteobacteria > Burkholderiales > Casimicrobiaceae > Casimicrobium. The sequence goes on from JAAFHR010000021.1 coordinate 3,013, forward strand.
CGGGCGTCGCTCGCTCCCTACTCCGCCAGGCCAAACCGAATCAGGCCGTCCGCACCCACGTCCCGCGTTAAGCGCCCGATTCGCCATCCATGATTGACGTGCGCCACCGCCTCGGCGATGGCGAAAAAGAGCTGGTGGTTGTCGAGCTTTCGTCGAAACAGCGTGGGAATCAATTCAGCGGCAGTTTTCGCCGTTTCGGTGACCGCGCCGTAGAGCTCATTCATCCGATCTTCGTGATGCGTTTCGAGCGCTTCCACCCGCGCTTTGATCCCGCGAAATGGCAGACCGTGTGATGGCAGCACCAACGTGTCGTCTTCGCAATACTTAAACGCCTGAAGCGAATTCACATATTCGCTCACCGGGTCTGTGAGCGCGGTCACCGGCCACACATTCACATTCGTTGAAATTTTCGGAAGCAGCATGTCACCCGAAATCAGCACCTGCGCTTCTTCGCAGTAAAAACTCAAATGCTCTGGCGTGTGGCCGTGGCCGACAATCGCGCTCCACAATTTGCCGCCGATTTCCATCGTGTCGCCGGGAAAAATGCGCTGGCAACTCGTTGGCCTTGTGGGCACGCCGCCGCTATACGTGTTGCCCCGATTCGCAGTCAGTTCGATTTGCTCTTCGGTCAAACCGTGCGAGCGGAAAAACGTAGCGAGCGCCGTTTTTTGATGCGCGCCGGTGCCGCCTGCCACCGCATGCGCCGTTACCAATTCGAGCAAGCTCATCTCCGGAACGAGCGGCCCCTCATGCGTTGCAAATCGCTCCGCCAACCACTGCGCGTTGCCCAAATGATCAGGGTGATAGTGCGTGCAAATGATTCGGGTGAGCGGCTTACCCTTCATCGTGCCAACGAAATGCTGCTCCCAAATGTCTCGGGTCGCTTGTACGCCAAAACCGGTATCGACGACCGCCCAGCCATCGCCTTCTTCAATGAGCCACAAATTGATGTGATCGAGCGCAAAGGGCAGCGGCATCCGAATCCAATGGATGCCGGGAGAGAGTTCGATCGAAGCGCCCGCTGGCGGCGGCTCGGCGTGGGGAAAGGTCATCGCGGTGTGCATCCGAGAATGCTAGCGGAAGCTCCCTCACAGCGCCCGCGCCGACCGCACGAACCGCACAATCGCCTTTAAAAACACTTGATGATCAATCTGACTCAGGTCGAGGTGTTGTCATCCTGAGCAGAGCGAAGGATCACGGTGCATACAAAAGGCGCTATGGCGAAGAGAAGCGGGTGCACCGTGATGTTTCGCTCCGCTCAACATGACAACTACCCAACATTGCTTGCTTCTGAGTCATCTTCATAGCCGGGAAAAATATTTCGCAATCGCTGTAACCATTTCCCGAAACAAAACGAACTTACACATGTACCGCAAGACACATGACACAAACACTGACCATTGCGGGCGCATCCTTCCTCGTTTCACTCATTCTTTTCACCTCCAGGAGATTTCTATGAACACCACCCAATTCGCCACCGCCGCTTCCGTTGCCCTGAGCGCTGCCATCCTCGCGCTGTCGGCCACGAGCTTCGCTGCTGAAACGCCCAAGGGCGCGTCTGGTAAAGCCATCGGCGCCAACGACACAGTTCACTGCTACAACGTTCACGATTGCAAAGGCAACAGCGATTGCAAAACGGCCGAGCACGCTTGCAAAGGCCAAAACGCTTGCAAAGGACACGGCTTCAAAGCCAAAGCAGCCGGTGCATGCTTGACCGAAGGCGGCGTGATTGCTGACTTGAAAGGCTAATTGATCCCAACAAATCGCCGCTTGCGGCGAGGCGGATGCTGATCCGGCTCGCCGTTTGCGTGCTGCTTAACCTACTGTGCCTAGCGTCTTCGGGCTTTTATGAATCGCTCCCTCAACACACCGACCGCGAAGCAAAGCCATGGATTCGGTTTGGGTTTGCGCACGGCGCATTACAACGATTTTTTAACGTCTTCGCAGGATGTCGACTGGCTCGAAATCATTACGGATAACTTTCTCGTTGATGGCGGCAAACCGCTGGTCACGCTCGAAAAAATTCGTCGTGACTACCCGATGGCCATGCACGGTGTTGCGATGTCGATTGGCGCATCAGAAGGCGTTGATCTGGCGTACTTAAAGAAAGTGAAGGCGCTCGCGGATCGCATCGATCCGATGTGGGTGTCTGATCACCTGTGCTGGATTGGTCATGCGGGCGCTGAGCTCCATGACCTGTATCCACTGCCCTACACCGACGAAGCCGCGCGGCATGTCATCACACAGATTCAGCGCGCGCAAGACGTTTTGCAGCGAAAGCTCGTGCTTGAAAATGTATCGAGCTATATCGATTTCAAAGCCAGCAGCGCGAGCGAATGGCAGTTTCTCTCATATGTCGCCCAAACGGCGGATTGCGAGCTCTTAGTTGATGTCAACAACATTTACGTCAGCAGCGTCAATCATGGCTTTGATCCTCTGACGTACTTGCGTGCGCTACCCGTTGATCGAGTGCGGCAAATTCATCTGGCCGGGCATTCTGACAACGGCGATTACATCATCGACACTCACGATCACCCCGTCTCGCCCGCAGTATGGGCGCTCTACAGCGCCGCGTGCCAACGCTTCGGCGCGGTCGCAACCATGATCGAGCGCGACGACCATATTCCGCCACTCGTTGAATTGATTGCTGAGCTCGCCATGGCTCGCGACGTCGCTGCAGCCGCACTAAACGGCTCGTCGATCACGATGGGTACGAGCGTTGAATCAACTCACGCGTCGGCCATTTTTCATTCGACACCGGCTAATGAATTGGCATTAACCGCAACCCAATCGCGGCTCAAAAACTACGTCTTGGATCGCCCCGACACATCGCCGCCGCTCCTCGATGCGATCAAAGCGCCAGCGAATAACAACAGCGCCCAGCGGCTCAACATTTACAAAAACGCATACAGCGCACGCTTGGTTGAAGTGCTGGTGGATTCGTTCGCCAAAACCTATCTCTACATGGGCTCTGACGCCTTTGAGGCAGACACCGCGCAATTCGTTTTGCAGCATCCGCCGACCACCCGAAGCCTCAGCCGTTACGGTGCAGCGCTCCCGGATTTTTTTCGTGCTCGCTACCCCGGAAACCCCGAGCTTGCTGAGCTCGCCCAGCTCGACTGGGATTTGCGTACCCGCTTTGACGGCGCAGATGTCGCAGCCCTCGATCCAGCCACCGCACAGCAACTACCAAATCCTGAGCATTGGCTCTCGCTCGCAGCACCGCTGCACCCCAGCATGGTGCTCAGAGCCGTCACCACCAACGTGGCGTCCATCTGGCGCGCCATTGATGCAGACGCCGATGTGCCCGAGCTCGAATATCAGCAACCCGCCAAGTTAATCGCGGTTTGGAGAAAGGGCTTGCAGCCGCATTTTCAAACGCTTGACGCCGACGAAGCTGCTTTCATTAGTTCGCTCGCGGCGGGTCAGTCGATCAACACCGCCTCGGTCGCATTACAAGCCGATGCAAACGCGCTGTCGACTGAGCGCCTTGGGGGATGGCTTACGAATTGGCTCCTTGAGGGTTGGCTTCGTGTGCCGGAATTGATGCCCGCGTCGCCGTAGCGAAAGCCATGTTCCAAGTGAACACGGCACGATTGATGGCGTGACACAATCACGGCCTATGGAGGTCCTCTTACTCACCCTGGCGCTCTTGCTGTTGATTTCACTGTTGGAAGTGTTTTTTTCCGCGCGCAGTGAGCAAAAGTTGACACGCACGGCGACCAATCTCTCGTTGCTCGCAATCTCTGCGACCCTCAACACTGCGCTGCTGGGCGCAGTGGTCGTTAGCTTGCCGATCTTGCTCCGTGATGCGGGCGTGGGCGTATTGGTCGTGTTGCCAGTGCCGATCTGGTTAACGTGGATCGTGGGTTTTGTGGCGCTTGATCTGTTTGCCTATGTCTGGCATCGCTTGAGTCATCAAGTGCAGTGGTTATGGCGGTTGCATGCCGTGCATCACGCTGACCCACATCTAGACGTGAGCACCGTCGTGCGAGCTCATCCGATCCACGGCATGTTGACGGTGATCGCAGCCGCGCTCTTCGCCGCTGCGATGGGCTTTCCCCCCGAGCTTTTGCTGTGGTATCAAATCGTATCGACCTTGGTGTCGCTGTCGCATCACACCGATCTCGCATGGTTGCAGCCACGCTGGGATCGCAGGCTCTCAACGGTTTTCTGCACGCCCGCGGTACACCGCGTCCACCACAGCCAGCATGCGGCGCATCACGATAGCAACTATGGCGGCGTGCTTTCGCTGTGGGATCGGTGGTTTGGGAGCTATGTTGCCGACTCGCCCGATGCTGAGATCCGATTTGGTATCGCGTCGTTGGCGAAGCACCGCGCGTCGAACCTACTGATCAGTTTGTGGTTACCTGTGCTGCTCGGAAAAACAAAAAAGGCGCCTGAAGAGCGCCTTTGATGTTGCTAGATCATTTCCGACGGGCGTCGCATTGAGCGTTCGTCGGGATTAGCGATTTTTGCTCCGCAAACCCGCCCACGTGCCTACGCCCAGCATCATCAGCAACAACGCGGTGAGCCCCGCTGGCGTGACAGCAGGTACTGTCGCAGAGACAAAACTGGCAAACCAGCGAGCGCCCGTGACTAGCGTGTCGTTACAGACCACCTGCAAACCGGTCACAGCAGGGTTGTTTCGGCTGCACTGAAACGTGGGAACGTACTGTGCCGCTCCAGGCGCGGACTGCGTAACGCGCACATCCACCGTGCAGCTCGAACCCGCCGCCAAGGTGATCGGATTTGCCGTACCGCATGTGCTGCTGGAGAGCGCAACCCAGGTTCCGGCGGTGGAGCTGGAAACGTTGCCCAAAATGAGGTACGCGGGCGACGTGTTGCCGGCGGGGGCCGTGAACGTGACCGTCTTGGTGAGCGCAGAGCCCGCCGCTGCCGTGCCGAAATCCAAAGGTTCGCTGGGGGTGACCATAACCATTGCTGTCGTTACGCCAGCCCAAGCGATCGATATTGAAAGTGTCGTCATCAGCGCGCTCGCAGCGCGCCAAAATGTTGTCATTCGCATCGATAAATCCCCCAATTTGAAGAAGCTTCCAGTGTAAACCGGGCTCAATCGCCTTGTCGATTGGTTTTGCTGCTGCACTAAACTTTGGCGATGACTTCCGATGTTTTTTCAATCAGCGACCTTGCTGACGAATTCGCGCTCACGCCCCGAGCGATTCGTTTTTACGAAGATCACGGGCTGCTCTCGCCCGAGCGGCGCGGTGCGCGGCGAATCTACTCGCAGCGAGATCGCGTGCGTCTCAAGCTGGTGCTTCGCGGCAAACGTCTTGGGATGAGTTTGGCCGAAATCGCTGAGATTTTGGATTTGTACGATGCCGATAAGAGCGAGCGCTCACAGCTCGCTAAATTCATCGAAGTGCTCACATCGCGCCGCATGCTCCTCGAACAACAGCGCGAAGACATCGACGCGGTGCTCTCGGAAATCGACAGCATCGTCAAGGATTGCAAGCGTCGACTCAAAGCCCCGCCGTCAGGGAAAACACCCGTTTAAGTTGACGTTAACGTCAACTTGCGGCGCTACAATCTGCCCATGATTTCACCCAGCAAAGCCGCCGAAGTGTTGGCAATTTTTAACGGCCAAGGCGCGATGCGGATGCTAGGTGCCCGCATTGTCCAGATCGACGACGGCATGGCCGAATTCGAACTTGATTTTCGAGATGAACTCTCACAGCAAGCAGGCTACTTCCACGCGGGCGTGGTGAGCACCCTGATTGACACAGCCGGCGGCTGCGCCGGATTCACCCGAATGCCCGAAGGCAGCGATGTGTTGACCGTGGAATTCAAAATCAACTTGATCGCCCCCGCGCACGGCGAAAAGATCGTCGCCAGCGGCGAAGTCATCAAATCCGGCCGCACGCTGACCATCACCCAAGGCAAAGTGTTCGCGCACAAAAACGGCGTGGCAACGCTCTGCGCCCTGATGCAACAAACGCTCATCTCTGTCGCTCGCAAAACCCAATCAACGTAGTAGCACCATGCAATTTCCCCAACTCAAATTCAACCTCGGTGAAGACATTGAAATGCTTCGCGATTCGATCGCCGCGTTCGCCGCCGCCGAGATTGCGCCGCGCGCTGCTGAGATTGATCGCAGCAATCAATTTCCGATGGATTTATGGAAAAAGATGGGCGATCTGGGCATCTTAGGCATCACTGTCCCTGAGGAGTTTGCCGGTGCTGGCATGGGCTATTTGGCCCATTGTGTGGCGATGGAGGAGATTTCGCGGGCCTCGGGCGCGGTGGGTTTGTCGTACGGCGCGCATTCGAATCTGTGCGTGAATCAATTAAAGATCAATGCGAACGACGCACAAAAGAAAAAATATCTACCGAAGTTGATCTCGGGCGAACACGTTGGTGCGCTTGCGATGAGCGAACCCGGATCGGGCTCCGACGTCGTTTCGATGCGGCTTCGCGCTGATTTGAAGGGCGATCATTACGTCTTAAACGGCAACAAAATGTGGATCACCAACGGCCCGGATGCGGACACCTTGGTCGTCTACGCCAAGACCGATGTGAACCTCGGCCCGCGCGGGATCACGGCGTTCATCATCGAAAAGGGCTTCAAAGGTTTTTCTACCGCGCAAAAGCTCGACAAGCTCGGCATGCGCGGCTCCAACACCTGCGAATTGGTGTTTCAAGATTGCGAAGTGCCGGTTGAAAACGTCATGCGTGAGCCCGGCAAAGGCGTCAACATTTTGATGAGCGGACTGGATTACGAGCGCGCGGTGCTTGCGGGCGGTTCGGTCGGTTTGATGGCTGCTGCGCTTGATGTCGTTCTGCCCTATGTGCATGAGCGCAAGCAATTCAACATGCCCATTGGCGAATTCCAATTGATGCAGGGCAAGCTCGCCGATATGTATTCGGTGTATTCGGCGTGTCGTGCGTATCTTTACGCCGTGGCGCAAGCCTGCGATCGTGGTGAAGTCACCCGTAAGGACGCAGCGGGCGTGATCCTTTATTGCGCTGAAAAAGCCACGTGGATGGCGGGCGAAGCCATTCAAGCCTTAGGCGGTAACGGCTACATAAACGAATACCCCACAGGGCGCATCTGGCGTGATGCAAAGCTCTATGAGATCGGTGCAGGGACGAGCGAAATTCGAAGAATGCTCATTGGTCGTGAGCTTTTCAACGAGACAAAATAAGGACGAACCAAGGACGAGATGACGACGCGCTTCGCGCTAGGACGACGGCTGCTACGCAGCCTAGGACGCAAAGCTTTACCGCGCTGGTTCTTCTTGCTGTCGCTGGAGGGAAGCGGCGATTTTGGTTTGTCATCCTGAGCAGCGCGAAGGATCAGGTGGTGCACGAACCCTTACCAATCGAGGTGAGTGCGTGACCCCACCGATCGTTCGCGCTGCTAATGATGACTGCTCAGGTGGTGTGAGCAAATGGCGCGGGTAGCCGACGAAATCAGGACATAAAAGATAATCGCGACATGAAGAAAACACTATGCAAAGCTTTGCGTCCTAGACCGCATGCGGTCGTCGTCCTAGCGAGCGCAGCGAGCGTCGTCATCTCGTCCTTAAAGCGATGAATTCTTTGGAGCATTTGTTCGCCAACAACCGCGCCTGGGTCGACGGTGTGTTGCGCGACGACCCGGCATTTTTCGACAAGCTCAAGCATCAACAGAGCCCGGAATATCTGTGGATCGGCTGCTCGGATTCGCGTGTGCCAGCGAATCAAATCATTGGCTTGCCACCGGGTGAAATTTTCGTACATCGCAACGTGGCCAACGTTGTAGTGCACACCGATTTGAACTGTTTGTCTGTACTGCATTTCGCCGTTGAGATTCTTAAAGTGAAGCACGTGATTTTGTGCGGACACTATGGCTGCAGCGGCATTTCAGCAGCGCTTGATGGTGCTCGCTTGGGGCTTTCTGACAACTGGTTGCAGCACGTGCGAGACACGGTGGAGCATCATCGCGCGAGCCTCGATCGACTCTCGGATCGCGAATCAAAACTGCGAAAACTCTGCGAGCTGCATGTCGCGGAACAAGTGCAGAACATCGCTCGAACGACCGTCGTTCGAGACGCGTGGAATCGTGGGCAAGCGTTAACGCTGCACGGATGGATTTACGGCATTGAAGACGGTCATTTGCGAAGCCTTGGACTTGAGCTCGACGGCAGCGAAGATATTGCGACGAAAATGCGAAAAGCCTTGGCAAGCATCGAAGTACGAGACGGCGAAGGAATCACGGCATGACACGAAACCATTGGATGATGCTCGGTTTTTTCCTTGCCATTGTGGGAATGTTTGCGTTCGCTGTTGCCCCAAAAATCGGCATGATTTTGGTGTGGCTCGGCGCAGTGCTCGCATGGTTTGGCATGGCCGTGGCCATTGAAAAAAAACCATGGACACCCGCTGGAAAGCGGACATTGCAGATTCTGCTCGGCGCATCGGCGTTTGCGCTGGCGATGACTGCATCGCCCCTGTCGATTCGCGGAATCTTAGCGGCGGCGATTATCGGCGGCGTGGCGGGCGCATTTGCGTCACAATGGAGCCGTTGGCTTGCGAGAGCTTGAGTAGTTTTTTGCCACAGATTGCACAGATTCAATAGGCAGACGATGCAATGCGTCGTTGCGTCTAAGGAAATCTGTGTTCATCTGTGAAATCTGTGGCTAAAGTGTTTTGCCGCGTTACACAGTCGCGGTTATCGGTAACTTTTCGGAGAAAAACATGTCAGATTCAATCGTTATCCTCAGCGCAGCACGCACGCCCATCGGCGGCATGTTGGGCGATTTCGCTAACGTGCCCGCTTACACGTTGGGCGCAACTGCGATCAAGGCCGCCGTTGAGCGCTCCGGCGTAAAAGCCGACGACATCGGCGAGGCCATTTTCGGCTGTTGCTTAATGGCCGGACAAGGCCAGGCCCCCGCGCGTCAAGCGGTGCTAGGTGCGGGATTGCCGCAAAGCGTGGGCGCGGTCACGATGTCTAAGATGTGCGGTGCGGGTCTGAAATCTGCGATGATGGCTGCTGACATGCTGACCGCTGGAACGCACGACATCATGATCGCTGGTGGCATGGAGAGCATGACCAATGCGCCGCATTTAATGATGAATTCGCGCAAAGGCTATCGCTACGGCGCGGTCACGGCGTATGACCACATGGCTGTTGATGGCCTTGAAGATGCCTATGATCGAGGCAAAGCAATGGGCGTATTTGCTGAGAATTGCTCAGCGAAATACAACTTCACGCGCGAAGATCAAGACGCGTTCGCGATCGCTTCAACACAACGCGCGCTGGCTGCCAACAAAGACGGCTCGTTTGATTGGGAAATCGCACCGGTCACCATCGCGGGCAAAGCGGGCGACACCGTGATCAAGCACGACGAGCAGCCCTTCAAGGCGAAGCTCGACAAAATCCCCGGACTGAAGCCCGCCTTCAAAAAAGACGGCACGATTACCGCGGCCAACGCGTCATCGATTTCTGACGGCGCAGCGGCGGTTGTCATGACGCGCGAATCAGTCGCCAAAGCCAAAGGCTTGAAACCCGTCGCCCGCATCGTTGCGCACAGCACACACGCGCACGCGCCCGAGTGGTTTACTACCGCGCCCGTCGGAGCGATTGAAAAAGTGTTGAAGAAAGCGGGCTGGAACGCCGCCGACGTTGATTTGTGGGAAGTCAACGAAGCCTTCGCCTCGGTCACCATGGCCGCGATGAAGGAATACAACCTGCCGCATGACAAGGTGAATATTCATGGCGGCGCGTGCGCGCTTGGGCATCCGATTGGTGCGTCGGGCGCCCGCATTTTGGTCACGCTCATTGGCGCACTGAAGAAAACTGGCGGCAAAAAGGGCGTTGCGACGCTCTGTATTGGTGGCGGTGAAGCGGTGGCGATGGCCATTGAGATGGTTTAGCGTTTGACGTTCCTCCCCCTTCAAGGGGGAGGCTAGGAGGGGGATGGGGTTCGTCTCACCTAGTAATTTGATGACTCAACCGAACCCCATCCCCACCCCAGCCCTCCCCTTGAAGGGGAGGGGGCAATGCAGATGGCAAAAACAGCACTCATCCTCGGCGGTAATCGCGGTCTCGGACTTGAATTTGCGCGGCAATATGCGGCAGATGGCTTTGATGTGATCGCCACATCGCGACGTCCGGCGGAGGCGGCGGAATTGCGTCGTCTCGGCGTACAAATCGAAGCGCTTGACACCTCGACAGCGTCATCGATTGAGGCGCTCTCGAAGAAGTTGGCGGGCGAATCCATCGATGTGTTGATTTGCAACGCAGGTGTTTACGGCCCTCGAAACGATCAGCTCACTGATATGCATTCGGAGGATTTTGATTTGGTCATGCGCACCAATGTGTTGGGCCCTTTGCGTCTAACGCTCGCATTCGCCGACAACGTGGCGAAAGCGCGAGGCGTGATGGCGTTTCTCTCGTCTCGGATGGGCTCGATTGGCACGATGAGCTCTAGCTCTGGCATCGCGTATCGGGCGAGCAAAGCGGCGCTCAACGCCGTGGTGAAAGCCGCGTCGCTCGAGCTCGGCAAGCGCGGCGTGCGCGTGGTGTCGCTGCATCCCGGTTGGGTGCGCACCGACATGGGCGGGCCGTCAGCAACGTTAACGCCCACTGAGAGCGTGGCAGGCATGCGGCATGTGATCGACAACGCGAGCGATTTGCACGGCGGCTTTTACGACAACACAGGGGCGTCGATCCCTTGGTGATGTCATGAAGTTGCATCCCCAGCTTTCTTGCTGTATGCCTTATCAATCAAAGGCTTACGAAGTATTTAGTTGCTTTTCAAAATTTGTTTTTTTGTCAATGGAGCCCAGATCTATTAAGGCTTATGGGAACAAAGTTGAGAATGTGTTCTCGCCCCGAAATCCGCTGAGCGCAAAACAGTGAAAACTGCTGCAGAGCTCGTCGAACAAGCCGAACGAGAAATCATCACGCTCTCGCTCGACGAAGTTCGCGCAGCGATGGACGACGAAAACACGGTGATCGTAGACATCCGAGACGTTCGAGAGCTGTGGCGCAGCGGCAAAATCCCCGGCGCATTTCACGCCCCGCGTGGGATGAACGAATTTTGGATCGACCCGACTTGCGAATATCACAAGCCGATTTTTTCAAGTGGTAAGCGCTTCATTGTTTACTGCGCTGGCGCATGGCGCTCAGCGCTCGAAGCCAAGATGTTTCAAGACATGGGGCTCAAAAACGTTGCGCACATGGCGGGTGGGTTTACGGCTTGGATGGATGCGGGGTTGCCAATCGAAACGGTGGAGCGGAAGTAAGGGCAATTTTTTGGCGCAGATTACGCTGATTTCGCAGATTGACGCAGATTAGTTTTTGCTCATCTGCGGCAGTGAAACCTCGCCGATTTCGCTATTGAATATTTTTTGCTTTCGCCATCCTCCGAGCTGTACCCTGTCTCGACATCCGAACCAATAATCTGCACCCATCTGCGAAATCAGCGTAATCTGCGTCAAAGAAAAAGAGCATGAAAGTTAACTTCACCGAGCTAGCAGCCACCTTGCCGCGCGACCCCAGCGACAAGTGGCCTGCGGGCGTACCTTTCGTGAACGCGCTGAGCCACGGCACGATGAGCGTTGAAGTGTTTGCGTTGAACGAGCTCGATCACCAAACGCCGCACGATCAAGACGAGCTCTACTTCGTTCAACGTGGTAGCGGTACGCTCACCATCGATGGTGTCGCGCATCAATGCAACGTGGGTGACGCGCTCTTCGTTCGCGCTGGTCAAGACCATCGCTTTACGAACTGCACGACTGATTTCGCAACTTGGGTTGTGTTTTGGGGCCCGAAAGGCGGAGAGAAGTAGATGGTGCTCAATGAAGATCAACGCATGATTCGCGACAGCGTTCGCGCCTATGTGCGCCAAGAAATTTCGCCGCACGCCGCAGCGTGGGACAAAACGCACACGTTTCCGACGAAAGCGCTGAAAGGCTTAGCCGAGCTTGGTTGCTATGGCGTCGCCGTCCCTGATGAATACGGCGGCGCAGGGCTTGACTACATTTCGCTCGCGATCATCTTAGAGGAAATCGCTGCGGGTGATGGCGGCACCTCAACAATCATTTCGGTGAACAACTGCCCCGTGTGCTCGATCATGATGGCGTGGGCGAATGGAGCGCAGAAGAACGAATTTCTCGTGCCACTTGCCAAGGGCGACATGCTTGGCGCGTTTTGTTTGACCGAGCCGCATGTGGGCTCGGAAGCCGGCGGCTTGAAGACGTTTGCACGAAAAGACGGTGATCACTACGTGTTGAACGGCGTGAAGCAATTCATCACTTCCGGCAAAAACGCCGACATCGCAATCGTGATGGCCGTGACGGACAAAGACGCGGGAAAGAAGGGCATCTCCGCATTCATCGTGCCCACAAAAACCAAGGGCTACACCGTCGCCCGCATCGAAGAAAAACTCGGGCAGCATTCGAGCGATACCGCGCAGATTTTGTTTGAGGATTGCCGCATACCGGCGACGATGCTTTTAGGTGTCGAAGGCCAGGGTTTGAAAATCGCGCTCTCAGGCTTAGAGGGCGGTCGCATCGGCATCGCCGCGCAAGCCGTTGGCATGGCCCGCGCCGCGTTCGAGGCCGCACATGCTTACGCCAAAGA
>JAAFHR010000210.1 GCA_013298455.1 Betaproteobacteria bacterium
CGGTGGCAGGCTGAAAGCCGCGTTCGATAAACCAATGCGCGGTGCGCGTGGTGAGCACGAAAAGCGTGTTGATGCCCTGCTGTTTCGCTGCTTTTTCGATGGCTTTCATCAAGCGCTCGCCGTAGCCTTCGCGGCGGTAATCGGCGCTTACCGCCAAACATGCAAGCTCGGCTTTTCCAGCCTCGGGAAACGGATAGAGCGCCGCGCAACCCACAACTTGCCCGTCGTGCTCCGCCAAAAAGAAGCGATCAATTTCGCGCTCAAACGTCGCTCTGGCGCGCGGCACTAAGATGCCTTGGCGCTCCAGTGGTTCGATGATCGACAAAAGCGCACCCACGTCATCAATGGTGGCGGGACGCAGGTTATCGAGACTGTCAACCGAGATCATCGTGCCGATGCCGTCTCGGGTGAAGAGCTCTTGCAGGATTGCGCCGTCGAGTTTGCGGCCAATCAAGTGCGCCCGGCCTACGCCTTTTTGACAGGCACGCACGGCAGCGGAGAGGTAGAGCTGCACGTCAGAGGCTTGCGGCGCTTTGGTGGCAATTTCGCTCGCTTCGCGGGTGTAGAGCGTGGAGATCACCGAGCCATCGGCATCGAGCACACCGGGCGTATCGAGCAGGAAGATGAGCTTCGACGCCTTGAGCGCAATTGCCGTTTGTGTAGCGACCTCTTCCACCGTTAGGTTAAACGTGTCGCCCGAGGTTGAATAACCCAGCGTTGACATCAGAACAATGTCGCCGTCTTTCAAGCAATCATTGATCGCTTGCCCATCGATGCGGCGCACCTCGCCGCTGTATTTCATGTCGACGCCATCGACTACACCAATCGGTTTGGCAACGATGAAGTTGCCGCTCGTTACTCGATTGTGCATCGGCGCGACGGATGCCGTACGGGGTGCCATCGAGAGCGCGGCTTCAATCCGAGCACGGGCCCGCGCTGTCGCACCGATCACGCTGCCGAGCTGCGTTTCGTCAGTAATCCGAACGCCTTTGTGATAGCGGCTCTCCATCTCGCGTTGCGCCAAGAGCTTTTCAATTTGCGGCCGTGAGCCGTGCACCAACACCAGCCGAATGCCCAAGCTCGCGAGCAAATTCAAGTCGGCAATGAAATTCGGGAAGGTTTCGTCGGCCACCACTTCGCCGCCAAACACCACCACAAAGGTTTGCCCGCGAAAGGCGTTGATATACGGTGCAGACGCGCGAAACGAAGGCACGAAGGCCGAGAGTTCGGTGTTGGGCGCGGCCGATGCAGCGCCGGCGGCGCCAGCGGCAGCAATGGGCGGGGCGGAGGTGGGAGCGGGGTCGTCGGGCATCAGTTGATTCTATCGACGCGACGAGGTGGCCACGCCGAGCAGGGTTTCGGCGACGCTCAGCGATGACGTGAGGGCAATCGCCGATATGCGTGGGCGACGCTGATCCGCTACATTTATAAGAATAATCAGTATCGACGTCGCCATGAAATCTTTGTTTACGTTCGCTGTTGCTTTGCTATTGTCATTTTCCGTGTTCGCCAGCACGGCGATCACTTACCCTGTAGCGCACACGCGTTCACGGGATACTGATATGGTGATTGTTAAAGTGGGCGCGCGATTTTTCGAAGCCGACCTCAAACAGCAAGAGCGCTGGTACACGGATGTGCAAGCCTGTGTTCGTAGCGTCAAGCTTCGTGGCACGGTGATCGTGGTGAATTCGGTCGACGGTCGTTTCCGCTTTTACGGCCCCAAATCGTGGCACAAATTTTTGGGCACGATCGACATGGCGTGGGTGAATGCGCGGCTCAACAAGGAGCTTTCATGCACGTTTTGACGACGCTATCTGCGCCACGAATCGCCGTGATCCTGAGTGTGGGATCGATGGCGATTCTCAGTAACCTGAGCGCTGCGCAATCACCGACCGCTGCCAATTCGGTGAGCGTTGGGAAGTTCACCAAACTCGCCACCGGACGTGTGGTCAACATCACCAACGCAGACACGGCGTGCAGCATTGAGCTCAAAGACGAACAAGGCAAAACGTTTTATGAAGACGGCGATTTTTCGCTCTGCGAAGCGCCGAAAAAGTATCTCGGAAAGCAGGTACGGCTGAGCTACAAGCTCGCCAAAGTCATGGCCGCGGAATGCGGCGGCAACGTGGATTGCAAGAAATCCACCACCGTTGCGCTGATTACGAGCTTGACACCCATTGACGGCAAATCCGCGCCCGCCGCCAACGCCAATCCTGCCGTGCCCGCAGCGTCAGCCGCCGCCGCGTCAAGCAGTTTCTGCACGTCACAAGAAGTGGTGGTCTTTAGCTGCCGCGCCGGAAGCAAGATGGTGTCGGTGTGCGGCTCGACCGGCGCCACCAAAAGCAGTGGCTATTTGCAATATCGATTTGGCAAACCTTCGGATCCGCTCGAACTCGTGCTGCCCGAATCACGTGTGCCCGCTAACCAAGCTGCAACCGGGCAAAACGAGCCCTTCGCTGGCGGCGGCGGCAGTTGGTTGCGCTTCTCCAACGGCGCGACGAGCTACGTTGTCTATGAAGGCATCGGACGTTGGGGCCCCAAAGGCGAGACGCGCGAAAAGGCGGGCGTGGCCGTGGAACGCGGTGGCAAATTGGTGGCGAATGTGAAGTGCAGCGCGCGTCCGCAAGGCAGCATGAGCCCCGATTGGTTTGAAAAAATGGCTGTCAAGGTCAAGGGCAACGAGGAGTTTTTGTTCCCCGATTGATTGATCGATTGATCGATTGATCGAGGAGACGCCAGCGCCGATGTGATGACTCGCCCCTCCCACTCGTCGCATCGCCGTTGAATCCGAGCTGTCGCGCGCTACATTCAGTGCATGCTCGCGCTCCTCTGGAAACTCATTCAACTCCCCCTCGCACTCGTCGTGATGTTCTACGAGTGGGGCTGGCAGAGCCTTTCGGCGGGATTTGATTGGCTTGCGAAGCGCCGATTGTGGGGGTGGCTCGAAGCGCAGGTGCGGCGCGCGCCGCCTTATCTGGCGTTGCTGCTCTTTTTGTTGCCGTCGCTGGCGCTGTTTCCGGTGAAGCTCGGCGCTGTATGGCTCGTCACACATGGGCAAAAAATGTTGGGCGTGGCCGTATTGGGTATCGCCAAAGTGGTGGGCACAGCGGTCGTGGCGCGGCTCTTTACGCTAACGAAACCCGCACTGATGCGGCTCGCCTGGTTTGCCCGCTTCTACGCTTGGTTTAAGCCGTGGAAAGACGCATGGATGGCAGCGCTTCGGACGAGCGTGCCGTGGCGCACCGCGCGGCTCGTTGCGCGACGAATTCGTGCACGGATTGCGACGATTCGGCAGTGGCTCAAAGCGCGCTGGCAGTCGCCACCGCTGTAACCAAATCCGCCGATCAGTGACAAAATCAAACGTTAGCCCATCAAAGTCAACTATTCTGGTCAATGCCCGACACGTTGAGGGCTACAAACCATTTTCAGATGATTTCGAAATCAGCAGTAAACCCTCTAAAGCCCAGAATTTCATTGGGTAAACGCTAGAAAGCTATGTGTCATGAAACGTAAACCCATCGAAGTCATGCACTTCACCTTACCCGACGTGCCAGATGCGTTTATCGAACTGCATGCGCTGTTGAAAACGGGCGGATTGGTCGACAGTGGCGGCGCGGGCAAAGCGATGGTGGCCATGGGCGTGGTGAGCGTTGATGGCGCACAGGAGCTTCGAAAAACTGCAAAGATTCGCGCCGGTCAAACGGTGAATGTGCCGGGCTACACGATTCACGTTCACGCGGCGGCGTAAAGGCAGCACGATGGCAAGCTCCCTGCTCGTTTTGCTCGACGACATCGCCACGATTCTTGACGACGTCGCGGCGATGAGCAAAGTCGCCGCCAAAAAAACCGCGGGCGTGTTGGGGGATGATCTCGCGCTCAACGCCAATCAAGTTTCAGGCGTGAGTGCCGAGCGCGAACTGCCCGTGGTGTGGGCGGTGGCCAAAGGCTCGTTCGTCAACAAGCTCATTTTGGTGCCCGCAGCGCTTGCGATCAGCGCGTTTGCGCCGTGGGCCATCACGCCGCTTTTGATCATTGGCGGCTTGTTTCTCTGCTATGAGGGCTTCGAAAAACTCGCTCATAAATTCCTGCATTCCAAGGACGAAGACGACGCGAATCACCGCGCTGAATTGACCGCCGTTGCCGATCCAAAAGTAGACTTGGTGCAATTCGAGCGCGACAAAATCAAAGGCGCGGTTCGAACAGATTTCATCTTGTCGGCAGAGATTGTGGTCATTACTTTGGGCACAGTCGCTAACGCGCCGTTTGCACAACAAGTGGCAGTGGTTTCGGCCATCGCGCTTTTGATGACGGTGGGCGTTTATGGCTTGGTCGCGGGCATTGTGAAGCTCGATGATGCGGGACTTCACTTGAGCGGGAAAGCCGGAGAAACGGCGTATGCAAGGGCACGCCGCGCGTTTGGACGCGGCTTACTGGCACTTGCGCCCAAGCTCATGAAGCTGCTCTCGATTGTGGGCACAGCTGCGATGTTTTTGGTCGGCGGTGGCATCATCGTGCACGGCTGGCCGTGGCTGCATCATCTCATCGAAGCGCTCTCGGCAACGGCAGGGAAAACGGCGTCGTGGCTGGCGAGCGTGGTGTCGATTGCGGGCGATGGTGTGGTGGGTGTGATCGCTGGCGCGCTGGTGTTGGCGGTGGTGCTCACGGGCTCAAAACTGTTTAAGCGTTAGCTCCTGTGCTGTTCGGTGCGCAAGCAGCGGCTCATTTTTTGCCACAGATTACACAGATGAACACAGATTTCTAGCGTGGAAATTCAGCCCAAATCAGTGTCATCTGTGTAATCTGTGGCAAAAAAAATTCATGCCTTAGCCGCCCTCAAACTCCGCCAGCTCTCGCTAAATCTTCGAGTCAAACTCACTCTCAACAGGGCTCGCGCGGCGCAGAAACGACACACTTCGAACGCTGCCGCCGTCGAGCCGCAACACGTCACCACAGCCTGCCGCCGGACGCAGACCGGGCATCAACGTGTCCCCCCGCCAATGCGCGATGATGCAGGCGATGGGCCCCGCATGACAGACCAACACCAAGTGCCGACCGAGCGCTGACGACCAACCATCTTCAAATGCCGCCACAACGCGATCCCGAAGCACACGAATGCTCTCCCCGCCTGGCGCGGGGTAGTCTAAGTAGTTCGCTTTGAACGCAGCGGCTTCGTCGGCTGGAATGTCTTCCCACGTACCGCCTTGCCAACGCCCGAGCGCTCGCTCGCGAAGCCGCTCATCCACACGCACCTCGCGCTCGCCACTGTCGACTTGCAAAAAATCTGCGAGCCGTCGGCAGCGCGACAGCGGGCTTGAAATGATGAGCGCCGACGGCGGCAGCGCGGCGCTGATTGTTGGGGTGACGCGCGCAAATTCAGCTTCATGCACGGGCACATTCGCATCGCCGTAAATCAGCCCAGGCTTGACGTCAGGCGCCGTATGGCGAACCAAAAAAATACTCATAGAGTGAACATAACGAGGGGAGCGCTGAGCGGCAAGCGGTATGCACATTCTGGCATCGCCGATGGGTGAGAGCAAAGCGCCATGTCGGTCGGCTAGCATCGCCGGATGGACACCGAACCGACGACTGGCAGCGCGACGCCAACGCGCCGCGACATTTTTTTGGCGTTTTTTAAGATCGGAATCAGCGCTTTTGGTGGCGCGATGCCGTGGGTGCGTCGCGTCTTGGTGGAGCAGAAACGCTGGCTCTCAGACAAAGAATTGACCGATATTTTGACGGTGTGCCAAGCCGTACCCGGGCCGAACGTGGTGAACGTTTCAGTGTTTTTCGGCACACGGTGTCACGGCATCTTGGGTGGGCTGATCGCGTTTGTGGGATTGATGGGCGCGCCATTTGTGATCTTGCTGTTGCTCAATCAGCTCTATCACCAGTTTTCGCATTTGCCGTTTGTGAAATCGGGTATGTACGGCATGGGAATCGTGGCGACGGCGTACTTGGTGAGCTTTGCCTTTGCGTTGGCGAAACCGTTTCGGAAGAACGTTTGGGCGGTGTTGCTTTGCGTCGTCGCAGCGGTGCTCTCAGCCATCGTGCATTGGCCTATCGCGTTGGTATTGTTGGTGTGTGGCGCGGTGGGCGTCGTGATGTCGAAGAAAGGTGTGTTGTGAAAGACGGCGCTGAATCATCGCTGCTCATTGATATGGCGCTCTTGTACGTCACGCTGTCGATGCTTTGTATCGGCGGCACGATTCCGCTCTTGCCCGACATGCATCGATTCTTCGTCGACTCACG
>JAAFHR010000211.1 GCA_013298455.1 Betaproteobacteria bacterium
TTGTAGACCATGCACTGCTTGGCTTGCCAGCCTTTCACCGTCGTCCACCAGGCTTTGAGCGTTGCTGGATCGGGGCGCTTTTCGCTCTGCTCAAGCATCGCGACCATTTCGTCGAGCACGTCTTTGACGTAGCCCACAATCGGCACGTCGACTTTCACGCGCTTTGAGATCGATGACGGATCAATATCGATGTGAATGATCTTGCGGCCTTCTTTGAAAAAGTGCCCCGGATTGCCGATCACACGATCATCAAAGCGCGCGCCCACCGCGAAGAGCACATCGCACTCTTGCATCGCCATGTTGGCTTCATAGGTGCCGTGCATGCCGAGCATGCCCACGAATTGCGGGTCACTCGCTGGGAAACCGCCCAGGCCCATGAGCGTATTCGTGCAAGGCGCACCGAGCATACGAACGAGTTTGGTGAGCTGCGTGGCTGCGTCGTTTAGCACCACACCGCCACCCGAATAAATCATCGGGCGCTTAGCGTTCAAAAGCAGCTCAACAGCTTTCTTAATCTGCCCGCTGTGCCCCTTAATCACGGGGTTGTAGCTGCGCATCGAAATTTCTTTCGGGTATTCAAAAGCGCAGCTGTGTTGCGTGACATCCTTTGGAATGTCGACGAGCACGGGGCCGGGGCGACCAGTGGTTGCGATGTAGAACGCTTTCTTCATCGTGAGCGCCAAATCTTTCACATCTTTCACGAGGAAATTGTGTTTGACGCAAGGGCGCGTGATGCCCACCGTGTCGCATTCTTGGAAGGCGTCTTGGCCGATGGCATGCGTGGGGACTTGACCCGAGATGATGATCATCGGAATCGAATCCATGTAGGCCGTGGCGATGCCAGTGACGGCATTGGTCAAACCGGGGCCCGATGTGACCAAACAGACGCCAATTCGCTGTGAAGAACGCGAATACGCATCCGCCGCGTGCACCGCAGCCTGCTCGTGCCGAACCAGCACGTGCTTGAATTTGTCTTGTTTGAATATCTCGTCGTAGATATTTAGGACGGCGCCGCCGGGATAGCCGAAAACGAAATCTACGTTTTCTTCCGCGATGCAGCGAACGACGATTTCCGCGCCTGTGATTTTTTGCTGTGTCATGGTTTCCTCAGGTGTTTTGATTTGCCTTGAACACGACGGGTAAGTCATTCAAGGCCACTGAGGGCATTTCAAAAACGGGTATTCACGGCCTCGCGCACGCTCTGCACAAACAACACAAACCTATGCTTTTGGCCGGTGAGTTGTCTGTGTGCCCTCGATCTGCCCAAAACGGCCAGACCAAAGCGCCACGGTGTCCGAACACTCGAATATATCGAAAAATGCTGCGTTGCGGAATCCGGGCGATTTCGGGCGAGTGCGCGTCAGCATGGATTTCAACGATTTCGTGAAAATCGCGTGCGCCGCTTGTTTGTGCGCGTTGAGGTTTGTGCACCGCAGTCGCCTTCGCTGTCGCTGTCGCTAACGATTGCCACGCGCGCGGAAAGCCAGCGTGAATTATCGATTTATTAGCTTAACCTTTAAAACGCTTACTACGTTTGGGCTTAAGAGATTTTTTACTGCTTTTTGATAAGAAACTAAAAACTACGTTACGCTCAATCGATATTCGTTTTCATCCACAAAGCTGTTTGTAGCTGTGCGCATGCTGCCCACAAAAACAGCACCAACGCAACTCAGCCATCGCGGCTGCCGCAATGAGCACATGGTTTTTCGTTTCGGACGCGGCGCGCCTCAGTCGATTCTGAAACTATTGTCGCGCTCGCCTCAGCAAAGTCTGAAAACGCAGTGGCGATTGAACTTATCGCTGCGCCACGCGATTGACGAGGCCTATATTGAGCCGCTGTACCACGTGATGACTTCGACTTTTTCGCGATCTTGCCGTCATGACGGATCAAAACACTCATCTCATTCCATCGATTGCCGAGCCCGCGCGCGACGTGCCGGTCTGGGGTGAGTTCGACGTGGTAGTGGTTGGCGGCGGGCCGGCTGGTATTGCGGCGGCGGTGGCTGCAGCCGCTCATGGCGGAAAAACCTTGCTCGTGGAGCGCTACGGCTTTTTGGGCGGGATGGGCACCGCCGGCGGAGTCACCAACCTTGCGGGGCTCTACGGCCGTCACGACGGCGAGATGGTGCAGATGGTGCACGGCGTCATCGATCAGCTGCTCGAACGCATTGATGCGCTCGGTGGCTTGAATCAGCCGCAAGACGGAATGGGCGGCCGAATACGTGTGCGCTCGTACGATGTACATGCGTATAAATGCGCGGCCGATGGTTTGCTCGTAGCAAGCGGGGTCGAACTTCTCTTCCACGCCTACGTTGCGGCAGTCGTGAAGACTGGCGAAGTGATTGATGCCATCGTTGCCGAAACAAAGTCGGGGCGTATCGCGATTCGTGCGCGCACCTTTATTGATGCCTCGGGCGACGCCGACGTCGCAGCGCTTGCCGGCGTGCCGTTCGAATTGGGAGATGGTCACGGCTCGGGGCTTTTCCCGAGCACGATGTTTCGCGTGGGCAATGTTGATCCTGATCGCGCGCAAAAGGCGGTCGGCAACTTTCAAGCGATCAACGATTTGATGCGCGAGGCGGCGACGCGCTACCGATTTCCTCGCGACGGTGCGATTCTGCGACCGCAAAAAGACCCAAGCCAATGGCGCGCAAATGTCACGCAGATTCGTAACGCTCACGGACGAGCGATGAACGCGGTCGACGCACGAGAGCTGTCAGTAGGCGAAATCGAAGGGCGACGCCAAATCGTCGAATACATGCGCTTTCTGCGCGCTGAAGTTCCGGGCTTTGAGGCGGCAACGATCCTAGAGATCGCGCCGCAAGTCGGTATTCGGGAATCGCGCCGCGTGCTGGGTGACTATGCACTCACCGGCGACGATATCCTGAGTTCGGCGCGCTTTGCCGACGTGATCGGCGTGAACGCGTGGCCGATGGAGATGCATCTTGAGGGCCTCATTGAATGGCGCTTTCCAAGCAGCGAAGCGCGCGGCTACAACGATTTGCCGCTTCGAATGCTGTTTCCGAAAAGCGTGTCGAACCTCCTCGTCGCGGGGCGTTGCGCGTCGATGACGCACGAAGGGCAATCCGCGGCACGCGCCAGTGGCGCGTGTTTCGCGACGGGACAAGCCGCTGGAACCGTTGCCGCGCTCGTTCGCGATCACGGCAACGTTCGCCAGGTCGATGTCGCTTCGCTGCAGGCGACCCTTCGCTCGGACGGAGCCTGCTGGTGAGGTTCAAAAGCTCCAACACCCCATCAAAACAATCGTTGTATACGTTCTCAATCCATGTCCGCAACGTTGGGACACTTTACCAACCACTCAAAGGAGAAGTCAATTGATCACGAGAAGACAGGCATTGGTCGCCGCTGGTATCGCGGCCTCGGGTTTATCGATGGTGCCGTTCGCGGCGAGTGCGCAAAAGCGCTGGCCGCAACGCCCCGTAAAGTTAATCGTTGGGTTTCCCGCAGGATCGTCACCCGACCTAGTGGCGCGTCTGTTTGTCGAGCCGCTGTCCAACGCGTTTGGGCAACCCTTCACCATCGACAACAAACCCGGTGCCAGTGGCAACATTGGCGTTGATTTGGTGGCCAAGGCGACTGATCGACACACCTTCGGAATCAGCATCAACGGCCCGTTAAGCGCGTCGCCATGGCTCTATTCGAAGCTGCCCTACGACCCGAAAAACGATCTCGCGCCCATCGCATTGGTCGCCACGTCGCCGCTGGTACTGGTTGGCCGCACAAATGCCAATTTCAAAACGGGACAAGAGTTTGTCGCTGCCGCAAAACGCGCTGGCGGCAAGACGAATTACGGCTCGGTGGGTGTGGGCTCGGGCGCACACCTGATGATGGAAATGCTCAAGTGGCGAAGCGGCATGCCGATTGAACACATTCCGTACCCCGGCAACCCGCAAGTCTTAACCGCAATGTTGGGCGGCGACATTGACGTCGCATTCATGCCGCCATCGATTGCGTGGCCACAGGTCAGAGACGGCAAACTTCGCATGCTCGCGGTGAGCACGGTGCGCCGCTCACCGTTGTATCCCGATGTGCCCACGGTTGCAGAGAGTTTGGGCGTGCCCAAATTCGACGCCAACGTATGGATTGGTTTGTTCGGCCCACGCGGAACTCCGCCCGACGTTATCCGCCGATTGAACGAAGAGATGAATCAATTGCTGCAGCAATCCGATCTGCGCAAACAACTCGCCGATCAGAGTTGGCTCGGCGCCGGGGGGAGTCCCAACGCCTTCGCGCGGCGCATCAGCGACGATTCAGCGATGTGGGGCGGTGTGATCAAGGTCACGGGTACCAAACTCGACTAACCGGGCGGCGAGCCGACAAGTGGCGGAACGCTCGATTCAAAGCATCGATCCGAAGCGCCAGTTTCTTGATCCGTCGCGTTGTTTTGAGTCAATCGCCGTTAGCGCTGCATCGTGCGCCGCCAAAGATAGCTGAGTGCATCGACGAGCGCCACGAGTGCCATCATCGCGATCAGAATCGAGCTGGTTTCTTGCATCTGAAATAGCCCCATGTGAAACGACAGCATCTGCCCGAGGCCGCCGCCGCCGACCACGCCCAAAATGGCGGCGGCGCGGATGTTGTTTTCCCATCGATACAGCGTGTAGCTCATCAGCTGCGGCACGATTTGCGGGAGCGTGGCGTAGAGAAAAATGCGGCCCTCAGGAACGCCCTGAACGCGAAGCGATTGCGCGGGACCGGGCGGCGCGTTTTCGATGGCTTCGGCGAACAAGCGACCCAGCACGCCGGTGGTGTGGAGCCCCAAGGCGAGCGTTCCGGCAAAAGGTCCGAGCCCCGCAGAAATCAGCAGCAGGGCCGCCCACACAAGCTCAGGAATCGATCTGAGCGCGTTCAAAATCAATCGTGTTGGTGTGCGCCAAAACGCTCGATCATCAACATGCGCCTTGCTCGCTGGCACGGCCAACAAGAGCCCAAAGACCACCGCGATCAATGTGCCCAGTGCTGACATCGCAAGGGTTTCGAACGATGCCCAAGCGAGTTTCGAGACGAACTTCGCCTCGAATGTCGGCTCGGTCAGCTCTGCGATGAATTTGCCCATCCGCTTCATTGCATCAAGCGAAAAAAACTTCGCCCATTGCAAATCAAGTGTCCAGAAACTCGCGATGATGAGTGCAAGTAAACCGAGCGTGAACCAGCAGGCTTTGCAGCGCACGTCGAACAGCGCTTGGCGGTTGACCGCTTGATCGGTCGCCCTCATCCCAAACTCCGGCGCAACCAGGCGCTCGCCGAATCAGCGAGCCACACCAGGAGCATAAAGACGATCAGCATGGTGCAAACCTCAGCGCCCGCAAACATCTTCATCGACGTGTCCATTTGCTGGCCGAGTCCGCCAGCGCCAACGAAGCCAAGCACCGCCGACGAACGAATCGCACATTCCCATCGGTAGACCGTGTAGCTCGTGAGTTCAGCGGCGTTTTGCGGGAGCAAGCCGTAGAAAAAGCTCTGCAAACGACCTGAGCCGTTTCGCAGCAGTGACGTGGTGGCGTGTGCATCGCCACTCTCCAAAATTTCGCCGTACACCTTACCGAGCATGCCGCCGTAGGTCAGCGCAATGGCGATGACGCCCGCCGTAGGCCCGAGCCCCACAACCCGAACAAACACTAACGCCCAGATCAGCTCCGGCACGCTCCTCAAGACAATGAGCAACCAACGAACAAGCTGCCTCAATAGCGCCGCCCCCGGCGACATCCGCCCAGTGAGTGCTGAAATCGACAACACGCGCACCGAGAGCAAGGTCAGCGGGATCGCGATGAGCAAGGCAAGCGCGATTCCCGCCGTCGCAATCGCTACGGTGCGCCACGTCTCGCGAAGCACCAACGCCAGAAAACTCGGCTCGACTTTCGGCGGAAAAAAATCACCCAAAAACTTGAGCGTTGGCTTCAGGCTGTTGCCCTCGAAAAGCACCCACGGTTTAAACTCAGTCAGCACAAACATCGGCCACAGCAACACCAAAAAGGCGAGCGCCCAAAACACCCGACGCGACCAGGCCGGATCACGGAGCTTGGGGGTAGCAAGCCTTGCGGAGGTCGGCATTGCGTCTGCGTTCATCGACCGTTAAATCACTACCGACAATGCATCACAACCGGCGGCGCAGGCGCTGCCGCATTGTCCGCAAAGTTCGGCGTCGGGAGCGACGGCGCGGTCAACTCGTGCAGCTTTTGCGCGTAGAGCTCGTGGAGCAGCGCCGGTGTCACTTGGTT
>JAAFHR010000212.1 GCA_013298455.1 Betaproteobacteria bacterium
ACCAACTTCGTGCGCTGCTCGACTCCGAAGTCGTGCTCATCGGCGGCGGGGAAATCTCCGGCAACTTCCGCTAACGCCCAGCAGCGCTACATCGGTCTCTCATCGTCCACAACATATTTGGAAAATCCATGAATACGCAAATCGAAACTACTCAAGCTGACGAAACTTTCGCTGACCAACTTCGTGCGCTGCTCGACTCCGAAGTCGTGCTCATCGGCGGCGGAGAAATCTCCGGCAACTTCCGCTAGTTTTCCCCCAACCTCACCCGCTTCCCCGCCATCGCCACCGTAGATTCACGGTGCGCGATGATGAGCGTGGTGATGCCTAGGTTTTTCACGACTTGATTGACGGCGATTTCGCGCGCGGTGTCGAGTGCGCTGGTGGCTTCATCTAGCAACAGAAACTTAGGCTTTCGGTAGAGGGCTCTTGCTAGCAGCAGCCGCTGGCGTTGGCCTCCGGATAGCGTGCTGCCCATGTTGCCGACCAAGGTGTCGGTGCGCATGGGCATACGCTCTACCTCGTTTAGCAACGCGGCGTCAGACAATGCTTTGGTGACGCGATCAGCGTCTATCTGCGGATCAAACAGACTCACGTTTTCCGCGAGCGAACCGGCGAAGACGTAATCTTCTTGCATCACCGCTGCGAGCTGCGACCGAAGCGTTGTTGAGTCGATCTCGCGAATATCGATGCCATCGATCAACACGCGGCCCTCGGTCGCGGGAAGCAAACCGACCACAACCTTTGCAAGCGTTGTCTTGCCCGCACCCGATGCGCCGGTGAGCGCGACCGATTCGCCCGGTTCGATGGTGAATGAAACGTGGCGAAAAATAAACGCATCTTGCGGACCGTAGCGGAAGCCCAAGTCCTCGATCTGCCAGCGCGCTTTCGACAAATCGGGGGCGATGGCGGTGCCCCGTTGCTCTTTGTCGGCGAGTGCTACGTCGGCTACTCGTTCAGCATGCAAATTGAGCAATTTGAATTCGGCGATCTTGTCGATCAAGTTGCTGAGCCGAGTCACAAACACCAACTGATACGCCAGAAACGCGAGCAACATGCCGACGCTGAAAACGCCGGTGAGCACTTCGCCCGCGCCCAGCCAAATGATCGCCACGCTCTGCAAACCAAACAAACCAAAACTCGCCACTCGGTAGACGAGCGTCAGGCTCTGCGAGCGAATCGATGCATTGATCGAATCAACGACCGCGTTTTGCCAGCGTGATGATCGATCCGCTTCGCCCTGCGCAAGCTTGATCGCCTGCATGCCACGAAGGCTCTCAATAAAGTGCGTTTGCTGTTGGGCGATGAAAACCAATTGCTCGTTGACGGCGTCGCGCATCGGGCGGAACAATATCCAGCGCACCAACGCGTAGATCAAGGCGACAGCAACGACTGCGAGCGTAAGCTTCACGCTGTAGATCACCATGACGATCAGCATTGAGATTGCCAGAACGCCATCAATCAGTGCTTCAAGCGTAGATCCCGTCAGCGTGCGCTGAATCGCATCCATCGAAGAAAAGCGCGAGAGTAAATCGCCGACGTGGCGCTTTTCGAAAAACGACAACGGCAGACGTAGCAGATGCGCAAAGAGCTGCGTTAAGAGTTGTAGCGACAACGTGCTCGTGAGATGCAGCACCAACCAACCCCGAAGCGCCATGATCGCCGTTTGCACTAGTACGATGAGTGCGAAGCCCAGCGCCAAGACCGTCATCAAGTTTCGATCCGCTGAGACCAACACTTCATCGACCGTGAGCTGAGTGAGCCACGGCATCGCGAGCGCGAACACTTCAAAGGCCAGCGCCAAAGCGATCACTCGAACAAGGGCCCGCTTCAGGCCGCGAGCGCCCGCAAACATCGTCGCAACAGAAAACGGCTCGCCTGCGCGTTTCGCTACAAAGTCTGGCGTAGGTGTGAGCTCTAAGATGATCCCTGTAAAGTGCTTCGAGAATTCATCCATTGAGAGCGTTCGTTCGCCGCGCGCCGGATCGTTCACCGTAACGCCCCGCGCCGACACGGCGGTGAGCACCACGAAGTGATTGAAATCGACATGCGCAATGGCGGGCAATCGCACTTGCGCCAGACCGGGCAACTCAACACGCAAGGGCCGCGATGCCAACTGCATCGTCTGCGCGATGTCGATCAAACTCTTGAGTGTGCTGCCTTTGAGAGACACCGCATGCTCTCGTCGAAGCGTCGCTAAATCCGTTTTGTAGCCATGAAATCCGGCGATCATGGCGAGGCACGCGAGCCCGCACTCCGCAGCCTCGGTCTGCATCATCAGCGGCACACTACGACCGAAAAACGACAAGGTTTTCGCGATCATAGTTGCCCCCGCAACCGCAAAATCGGCTCGATAATCCATCGATAGAGTGCGCGCTGATCGAGCGCGATATCGGCTTGCCCAGCTAGACCCGCCCGCAGCGGATATTGCGTGCCATAGGCATCGATGGTCTGTTTGCCAAGCGATGCTCGAACGCGAAAGGCGGGCTCTTTGAGGCCCACTGCGCTCGACACATCCGACGGCGAGAGCACGGTGCGACCGACCTCGATCACCGTCGCGTCCAGATGACCAAAGCGCTCAAATGGAAACGCGTCAACGGCGATCCGAACAGCTTGCCCGCTTTTCAAAAAACCAGCGGCGCGCGTTGGCACGTACAAGTCAGCGACCAAATCGCGCGAGCCCGCTTGCAGTTGCACGATAGGCGCACCGCTGGCGAGCGTTTGCCCCGCGGTGGCGATCAAGCGCTCGACGACGCCGTCGCTCGCTGCAATCACGTCATACGCGCGCCGTGACAAACCTTCACGTGTCGACTGAGAGAGCAAGGCTTCGTCACGGTTAAGCGTTGCAATGCGCGATTGCGCGCTGCTCCTGAGTGTGGGCATTTCAGCGCGAGCGTTGGCTGCATCTCGATCCAGCGTTGCGCGGCTTCGCTTGTGCGCTTCGAGCTTCACCACCTGCTCGGCCACCTCATCTTGTTTTTGCTGTAGCTGTAAATCAGAGACGAACTTACTCGATGCGAGCGACTTAAAGCGTTCGAGCTGCACGCGAAGTTGCGCCACACGATCCGCTTGCGCCGCAATTTCTCGGTCTGCTTGCGCCGCCTCCGTCTCAATCGCACGGATGCGGGCGGCGTTTTGTGTGAGCTGCGCGGCCAGTTGCGCTTGCGCTTCGCGGCGCTCCGCGTCGATGGCCGCTTTTCGAGCCGTATCGTCGCGCGCGCCGCTTGCAAAAACCGCTTCGCCACCGACGGTTCGCTCCGTTGAAATCGTGGCGATCACCTGACCGCGCACGACGCTATCGCCCGCTCTCACGTTGAGCAGCGCGAGCGTGCCAGGATCGGTCGCAGCAATCACCACCGGGTCGGTCGCATAGGCAATGACCGCTTGCGTGCGCGCTTTTCGGGTGTATTCGGCGCTCCCCAAAAACACACAGAACGCCACGGCCAAGAGTACAGAAAGCCACGCCAACCATCGCGCCACACGCGGCGTAAAAATCAGTAACTCACCCCACGCTTTTTCGCGCTGGTAGGCGAGCGCTTCGCTGCGGTAGAGGGAGGGTTTGGCGGGCGTTTCTGACATAAATGATTTGCGTAGCGCAATCGAAGTGGCTTACGGAACGTCGGTTCGACGTCGATCAATGAGCAAACTAGCTCCCTTCTCCCGCAGGCGGGAGAAGAGTTGGGGATGAGGGTGTGTTCGCTTGCAGAAACATATTCCATCGCTCGCGCTAGCAAAAATTGCGCTTCAGGCGCCGCCCTCACCCCAGCCCTCTCCCGCCTGTGGGAGAGGGAGCCAATTGCCCTACATCACCGCCCCAATGTACCAAGGAACGAACTCATCCGCACCATAGCCCCAGCGCTCGCTCTTACTTGGTTCGCCCGACGCGGTTTTGAGGATCATCTCGAAAATCTCTTGCCCTTTGTCGGCAATGCTCATGCCATCGTCAACGATGTCGCCGCAGTTGATATCGATGTCTTCTTCTTGACGCCGCCAGAGCGCGTTATTCGTCGATAGCTTGAGCGAGGGCGACGGTTTGCAGCCGTAGGCCGAGCCACGCCCCGTGGTGAAGCAGATGAGATTTGCGCCACCCGCAACTTGCCCCGTGGCGCTCACCGGATCGTAGCCCGGTGTATCCATGTAAACAAAGCCGTGCGCCGTGACGGCTTGCGCGTATTCGTAGACATCAACGAGCGGCGTGGTGCCGCCCTTGGCCACAGCACCAAGCGATTTTTCTAGGATGGTGGTGAGGCCGCCGGCTTTGTTGCCGGGGCTTGGGTTGTTGTTCATCTCGCCTTTGAGTCGCGCGGTGTAGTCCTCCCACCACTTAATTCGGGCTACGAGTTTTTCGCCGACCTCGCGGCTCACCGCGCGGCGCGTCAATAGATGTTCTGCGCCGTAAATTTCAGGGGTTTCCGAGAGGATGGCTGTGCCGCCATTTGCGACCAGCAAATCGACGGCTGCACCCAACGCGGGGTTGGCGCTGATGCCGCTATAGCCATCGCTGCCGCCGCATTGCAGGCCGACCATGATGTGCGATGCTGGGGCGATTTCGCGCGTCGCTTGGTTGGCATCCGTCAGCAGTGATTCAACGATCTCAATGCCGCGTGCCACGGATTTGCCAGTACCGCCCGTTTCTTGCATGTTGAAACTGTGAAGTTTCGCGCCGTCACTGAGGCCTTCTGCGGCCTTGAAAGAGCTGATCTGATTGGCCTCGCAACCCAAGCCGATCACGAGGACCGAGTGAAAGTTCACGTGCCGCGCGTAGCCCGCCAGCGTCCGGCGCAGGAGCGTCATGCCTTCGCCGTGCACGTCCATGCCGCAGCCCACAGAGTGCGTGATCGCAACTACGCCGTCAACATTGGGATAGGCCGCGAGCGCATCGCCTCGAAAGTGATCAGCGATGAGTTTGCACACGGTGGCGGAGCAATTCACGGTGGACAGCAGACCGATGTAATTTCGAGTGCCGTAGCGCACTTGGCCATCCACGACTCGCTTGATCCCCATGAACGTGGCGGGCTGATTGGCCATTGCAACCGGACGCAGGTCTTCGCCAAACGCGTAGTCGCGTTCGAAGTTCCCCATCGCCAGATTGTTGACGTGAACGTGTTCGCCCGGCGAAATTGCGCGGCTGGCGAAGCCGATGATTTGGTTGTAGCGACGCACTGGTGAGCCCGCTGCAATGGCGCGCACTGCGATTTTGTGCCCTGGTGGAATCATGCCTTTGACGGTCACATTTTCGGCCGCGATGTGCGCGCCGGAGATCAATTGCGAACGCGCAATCACCACGTCGTCGTTAGCGTGCAATCGAATCGTGGGGGCGGCTGTGTGAGTCATGAGCAGAGTGATACAGGAAGTGATTGCAATGCTACGCCGTTCCTATAATGGGTTGAAAGCAACCTGAAGGACAAACGAATATGGGCAAGCGCTTAAGTGGAAAAACGATACTGGTCACAGCGGCCGGACAGGGCATCGGCCGCGCAGCCGCGCTGCAAATGGCCGCTGAGGGCGCAACCGTCTACGCCACCGATATCAACACTAAGCAGCTCGAATCGTTGAACCAAGTAGCAGGCATCGCAGCGATGAAGCTCGACGTGTTGAACGACGCCGAGATCACCAAGGTGGTCGGTTCGCTGCCGCCGATGGACGTGCTCTTCAATTGCGCCGGATTCGTGCACCAAGGCACCATCATGGAAACGAGCGACGACGATTGGGATTTCTCATTCAATCTCAACGTACGCTCGCAATTCAAAATGATTCAAGCGGTGCTCCCCGGCATGGTGGCCAACGGCGGCGGCTCGATCATCAACATGGCAAGCGTAGTGTCAAGCGTGAAAGGTTTGCCCAATCGCTTCGTTTACGGCGCCACGAAAGCGGCCGTGATCGGCATCACCAAAAGTGTCGCCGCCGACTACGTTAAGGGCGGTATTCGCTGCAACGCGATTTGCCCGGGTACCGTCGAAACACCATCGCTCTTAGATCGCATGGCAGCGCTTGGCGACATCGAAGAAGCTCGAAAGATGTTTGTCAGCCGCCAACCGATGGGTCGCCTCGCCAAAGCCGAAGAGATCGCCCCACTCGTCGTTTTTCTGGCGAGCGATGAATCAGCATTCGCCACCGGCAATGCTTACATGATCGATGGCGGGATTACGATTTAGCACCCACCGATTTCGAACCTACACATCACGAAAGTCAACTCATGAAACTTATTCGCTACGGCAAGGCAGGACAAG
>JAAFHR010000213.1 GCA_013298455.1 Betaproteobacteria bacterium
GCGATCATCGCCGTACCGATTTTTCTAGAGCGCGAACCGCCGCCGCTGCCTGACAACGTCGACGTGAAAATTCCCCCGGTCGAAGGCAGCAAATTCGAACCGAAATCGCCCGACGCAAAAAAATCCGCGAGCGCCGCGCCCACAGAGGTTCCCGCGATCACAGAACCTACCGGTGCCCAAGCCGCGATTGCGGCGACTAGCGCAAGCCCTTCGCCGGCCGTTGCGCCGCCCGTTGTCGTTGCGCCCGCAGCACCCGCAGCGCCGGTCGCTCCACCCGCGACCGCGCCGGTGGCCGCTGCCGCCACTGCACCCGCGAAACCCCCAGCGGCTGAACCCACCAAACCGACTGCACAGCCCGCCGCTGCGCCGTCAAAAGAAGCCCCGAAAGCCGACACCGCGCCTGCACAAAAGCCTGGCCAATTGGTCGTGCAAGTCATCGCGGTTCGCGATGCCGCCACCGCTATCGATGTGTTGAAGCGCGCCAAATCGCTCAAATTCCCGGCGTACACCGAAGTGATCGATGTAACCAATGGCAAAGTCACTCGCGTTCGTGTTGGCCCGTATGACACCAAACAAGCCGCCGAAAACGCCCGCGCCAAGCTGGTCGCAGCGGGCTTCGAAGCCAAAGTGCTCACGCTGCAATAAGCGGCTGAAGCAAAACCAAAAACGATGACCGCCTTCGACTACGTCATCCTCGCTCTGATCGTTCTCTCCGCTGGCATCGGCCTGTGGCGCGGCGTGATACGTGAAGTGTTTGCGCTTGGGGCGTGGGTTGTGGCGATCATCTGCGCGGTGCTGTTTGGGCAAACCGTTGCACTCGCGCTGCCGCTCGGAGGTCAAGCGGCGTGGCTGCAATCGCTCGCGGGTTACGCGCTGGTGTTTGTAGGCGTTTTCATCGTTTTGAGCGTGCTCGGATTTTTGTTTACCAAGATGGTCCGAGCTGTCGGCTTAAGCTTCATTGACCGAGCGCTGGGCATGATGTTTGGCGTGCTTCGTGGTGCGCTAATCGCCGTGCTTTTGGTGCTCGTTGCGGGCGCAACGGGTTTGCCGCAAGCCGATTGGTGGAAAGAATCAGCGAGCGCCAAGCCGCTGGAAACTTTCGCCGCGTTGCTCCGAAGCAAGTTTCCGGACGATTTGGGGAAGCGGCTTAAGGTTACGACGGCACCGCTCGCGCACGGAGCGGATTGGCTCCCTTCTCCCGCAGGCGGGAGAAGGGCTGGGGATGAGGGTGTCCCGACACTCCAAACCAACGTTGCTCTGCCAATCCACATTCACGCAGCTCACGCACCTCCCTCACCCCAACCCTCTCCCGCCTGCGGGAGAGGGAGCCCAGCGGCGTTGGCCGAGCTCCACTCATCAGCCTCCAAGGATTTTCTATGTGCGGCGTAATCGGCATCGTCTCTCACGGCCCCGTCAATCAACTGATTTACGATGGCTTGATGACGCTTCAACATCGCGGACAAGACGCTGCGGGCATCATGACCGCCGACGGCGCAGTCTTTCACATGCACAAAGCCAAGGGCATGGCCCGAGATGTGTTTCGCACTCGAAACATGCGCGATCTGCTTGGGAGCGCGGGCATCGGCCACGTGCGCTATCCCACAGCGGGCAGCGCGGTTTCAGAGCACGAAGCGCAGCCGTTTTACGTGAATTCGCCGTTTGGCATCACGCTCGTTCACAACGGCAATTTGACCAATGGCGAAGAGCTCAAACGCGAGCTGTTCAAGATCGATGCGCGCCACATCAACACCAACAGCGATTCCGAAGTGTTGCTCAACGTGCTCGCGTTGGAGCTTGAGCGCGCCGCACAAGGCACACGAAATTTAACGCCTGAAATGATCTTCACCGCCGTGCGCGGAGTGCATGAGCGCTGTCGTGGTGCGTATGCAGTGGTCGCAATGATCGCGGGCTACGGCATGCTCGCGTTTCGTGATCCGTATGGCATTCGGCCGATGGTTTACGGTCGCAATGAAACGATGGCGGGCGCTGAATATGCGGTTGCGTCGGAAACGGTGGCGCTCGATGTGCTCGGCTTTAAGTTTGAGCGCGATATTGCCCCCGGCGAAGCGATCTTCATCGATTTCGCAGGGCATTTGCACGCCAAGCAATGCGCAAAAAATCCAAAGCTCAACCCGTGCATCTTTGAATACGTCTACCTTGCGCGGCCTGATTCGGTGATCGATGGTGTTAGCGTGTACGACGCACGAATCCGTTTGGGCGCAGAGCTCGCGAATGTGGTCAAAGCGCTACCGGATTGGGAATCGATTGATGTCGTCGTGCCAATCCCCGATTCATCGCGCCCCAGCGCGCTTGAACTCGCCGCAAAAATTGATCGCCCGTACCGCGAAGGCTTCGTGAAAAACCGCTACGTCGGCCGCACCTTCATCATGCCCGGCCAAGCGATGCGCAAAAAAAGCGTGCGCCAAAAATTAAATCCGATTGCCAGCGAATTCGCCGGGAAAACGGTGTTGCTGGTTGACGATTCCATCGTGCGCGGCACCACCAGCCGCGAAATCGTCATGATGGCGCGAGAGGCAGGCGCAAAGAAAGTCTTCTTCGCCAGCGCCGCCCCGCCCGTGCTCTACCCGAACGTCTACGGCATCGATATGCCCACTCCAAGTGAGCTCATCGCCGTCGGCAAAACCCAAGACCAAATCGCCACCGAAATCGGCGCAGATCGTGTGATTTACCAAACCATCGAAGGCATGAAACGCGCCATTCGCGGCGGCAATGCCTCGATTGAAGATTTTGATGCGTCGTGTTTTGATGGGTGCTACGTGACCGGGGATATTACGCCGCAGTTTTTGCATGGACTGGCCGAGGCAAGGGACGCTTCGCGTGGGGAACTTGTTGGGGCGGATCAGTAGCGCTTCGCGCAGGACGAAAGACCAATGACGAATGACGAAAAAGATACTCCCAAATTGTTGCGAGCAATGAGTAGAGATTAAGGAATGGGTTTCGCAAAATACCCACCGCAACCTCTGGACGAGGTGCCGATTTGGAAAAGGCTAGCCCTGTAGCCCTGTAGGGTGGGCACCCCGTGCCCACCGATCGTAGGCGTAACAAAACACTGTGGTGGACAGAGGCTGCCCACCCTACAAAAGCAATGAACGATAACCAGAACGACTTCTCGCCCGACACCCTTGCCATCCGCGCAGGCGGGATGCGCACGTCGTTCAATGAGCATTCCGAGGCGCTCTTTCCCACGGTGAGCTTCGTGCATGAATCTGCCGCGATGGCGGCGAAGCGCTTCACCGGCGAAGAGCCGGGCTACATCTATTCTCGCTTCACCAATCCGACGGTCGACATGTTCGAGCAGCGTCTCGCGGCGCTCGAGGGCGGCGAGGCGTGCATCGCAACGTCCACCGGCATGGCGGCGATCACGAACCTTGCGATGTCGGTCTGCGCGGCGGGGGATCACATCGTGACAAGCGGCAGCGTATTCGGCTCCACACTCAATGTGTTCGGTGCGATCATGGGCAAGTTCGGTGTGACGCATGAAGTCGTCAACAGCACATCACTCGACGATTGGCAACGCGCAATCGCAGCCAATCCGAAAACGAAATTGGTGTTCCTCGAATCGCCATCGAACCCAATGGCGGAAGTGTTCGATATCGCAGCGATTGCCGCGATGTGCAAGAAAGTTGGCGCGCTGTTTGCGGTTGACAATTGTTTCTGTACGCCGGTCTTGCAAAAGCCACTCGCGCTCGGAGCAGATTGCATCATTCATTCCGCATCGAAGCATCTCGATGGCCAAGGCCGCGTGATGGGCGGCGCGATTGTTGGCTCCAAGCAGCTGTGCAAAGAAACGGTCTACAACTTTTTGCGAACGACTGGCGCAACGCTTGCTCCGTTTAACGCGTGGGTGTTGCTCAAGGGCCTAGAAACGCTGCCGATTCGCATGCGCGCGCACAGCGAAAACGGCTTAGCGCTTGCCGAATGGCTCGCCGCGCATCCGAAGGTCGCGAAAGTGAACTACCCATTCCTTAAATGTCATCCGCAACACGAGCTCGCCAAACGCCAACAAAGCGGCGGCGGCGCGGTGCTGTCATTCGAAGTCAAAGGCGACAAACTCGCCGCATGGAAAGTGATCGACAATACAAAGATCATGTCGATC
Source organism: Betaproteobacteria bacterium (assembly GCA_013298455.1). Lineage (GTDB taxonomy): Bacteria > Pseudomonadota > Gammaproteobacteria > Burkholderiales > Casimicrobiaceae > Casimicrobium. Next base: position 4,118 of record JAAFHR010000213.1, read on the forward strand.
ACCGGAAACTTGGGTGATGTAAAAACCACGATCACTCATCCCGCTAGCACCACACATTCGCGAATGACTCAAGCTGCGCGAGACGCCGCTGGCATTGGAGAATCGTTGATTCGTGTAGCGGTTGGCCTAGAAGACATCAACGATTTGCGCGCTGATTTGGCGCGAGGATTGGATCAACTGTAATCACCCGTCATTCCCGCGAAGGCGGGAATCCATCGTCGCATAGAGCTCGCTTCGCTAAAAGCGCAGAGTCTGCAACGACGTATTCCCGACCCGCAGAAATGACAAATGACACGCCACCCGGCTCTCGTCATTCGTCCTTCGTCATTCGTCCTGAATTAAACATGCTCTACGCCTTCCACGAAATTCAAAAGTCCCTTGGTGCCCCCATGCGCTTCGCCGCGCAAATGGGCATGAACTGGGCGCAATCGTCCGGTAACCCGTGGAAAGATTTGCCGCCCGCTGATTGGCTCGCCGCGTCGAGCGAAATGACGCTTCGACTCACGCAGGAATATCCCAAACAACCGTTCGGCATTCACACGATTTCGCTCGACGATCACACGCATGCGATTGAAGAAACGGTGGTGCACGAAAAGTCGTTTTGCCAACTGCGTCGTTTCGCAAAAGTGGGCAGTAAGAACGAGCCGCGAGTGCTCCTCGTTGCGCCGCTCTCGGGCCATCACGCCACGTTGCTTCGTGACACCGTGAAGTCATTGGTGCAGCATCACGAGGTCTACATCACCGATTGGCGCGACGCTCGAAATGTTCCGCTGACTGAGGGGCTCTTTCACCTCGATGATTACGTTCATTACGTGATCGAGTATCTGCAAATGCTCGGCCCCGATGTGCACGTGATTTCAGTGTGTCAGCCCACCGTGCCCGTGATGTGTGCGGTGAGTTTGATGGCTGCCAACAAAGACCCGATGCGCCCAAAAAGTATGGTGATGATGGGCGGTCCGATTGACACGCGCGTGAGTCCGTCGAGCGTCAATACTTACGCCACGAAGCACACGAAAGAATGGTTTGAACAGCACGTGATTTCGCGTGTTCCAGCGAAATATGCTGGTTTCGGTCGCCGTGTGTATCCAGGCTTTTTGCAGCACTACGGATTCGTTGCGATGAATCCGAGTCATCACGCCAAATCACATTGGGAATTCTTCCTCGATTTGCTGAAGGGCGACGACACCGACGCGCAAACGCATCGGAAGTTTTACGACGAATACAACGCCGTGCTTGATCTCGACGCTGCGTACTACTTGGAAACCGTGGATCGCGTGTTTCAGCAATTTCACCTGCCGCGCGGCATCATGGACGTCTCTGGCGAGCGTGTTGATCCAAAAGCAATCCGCGACATCGGCCTGATGACGGTCGAAGGCGAGCTCGACGACATCTCCTGCCCCGGCCAAACCCACGCTGCGCATGGCTTGTGTGCCAACGTGCCCAACGCGCGGCGAAAGCATCTGCTGGTGCCAGGGTGCGGTCACTACGGCATCTTCAGCGGCAGCCGCTGGCGCAGCATCATCTACCCGGAGATTCGCAGCTTCATCCAGAGCCAGAGCGTATCGAAGAGCGCAGCGGTGATCGCCCCAGCGGCAACAAAAACAGTAAAAGTGGTAGCGGCGAAGCGGACGAAGCGCTGAATCGTTTCAACCAGGCTTTCGCGACGGAAGCCTTTTTCACCAGAGGGTGGGGCGAGAAAATTAGTTCGACCGATAGCGTGGTCTATCGCGATCTAGCCCAATAAAAACGGTGCTTTTCAAAGAAAAGCCGTTGTTGGCCAGATTGCTTGCGCCGCGAGAGTGAAAAAACGCAGATTTCGAGCGCAAGCTCAAAATAATTTTGCACTGTCATAAACCCTATGTTTTATGCGGATCTTCAGGGCGACGCCCTGCAAAAGTGCTCGATTTCTAGGCAATTTATGAGCAGTTTTGAGGGGTTGGACTTGCGCGATAGAAATAGGTGTGACATAATTTCTGTCTTCGCTCGAGAAACAAATCGCTTGAAACTGTGTTGAACACGGGAACGATCTGGTTGTGAAGATTGAGAGAAGCCGCGAATTGGCGGGG
>JAAFHR010000214.1 GCA_013298455.1 Betaproteobacteria bacterium
GCGGTGCTGATCCCCGACACCGACACCGGTACGTTCGAGCTCGTTGTAGTGCCGTTTCCCAACTGCCCTGAGAAATTGCCGCCCCAGCACTTGACGGTGTTATCAGCGAGCACAGCGCAGCTGTAATATCCACCGGCAGCGACTACGCTCGCGCTGGTGATACCGATGATTGCGCTGAAACCGCTGTTGCCAAGCTGGCCGTCGGAATTGCTTCCCCAACAACGAATGGTCAAATCGGCCATGCGCGCGCATGTGTGCGAGCGGCCCCCCGAGAGGCTCGTGACTGGTCCAAGCCCCGTGACCGATACTGGCACGGTGCTGTCTCGCGTGGTGCTGTCGCCCAGCTGCGCGTTGTTGTTACTACCCCAACACATCACTGCCCCGCCGCTCTGTGTTGCACAGGCGTGGTTGTCACCCGCAGCAACGCTGCTCGCGCCGGTCAAATCCAGCACCGTCACCGGGGCGTTGCTTCTGTCGTTTCCGCCGCTGCCCAGCTGGGCGTTCGAATTGATGCCCCAGCACGATGGATTGCCCACGGCGAGCAGGGCGCAGGTAAAAAATTGCCCAGTGCTGACGGCGGTAACGTCTACAAGCCCCGGCACCAGCTGCGGCGTGTTAGCGCTGCCGATGGTTCCTCGCCCCAACTGTCCCTCCGAACCGGCACCCCAACATTTCAGCGAACCTTCGGCGAGGGTCGCGCAGGTGTGATTGTTGCCCGCGCTTACCCGAACGGCGTTAGCGATGCCATTCACTATCACGGCAGTCGTGCTGTTCGTGTTGCTGCCTTGCCCTAACTGACCAGCGGTACCAGCACCCCAACAGCGCAGCTCACCGTTGCTCAGGCGGGCGCAGCTGTGATTGCCGCTAGTTGATACTTGCGTGGCGGAGGTAACGTTCGCGACGCTGACCGAAGTGGACGCATCGGTGGTTGTGCCATCGCCCAGCTGCCCGACGGAATTGTTGCCCCAACAACGTACCTCGCCCGTGCTACGTGCCACACAGCTCGTGTCATTGCCAGCGGAGATCGATTGCGCGTTAGTGATACCTACGACAGCGACGGGGATGTTGCTAGCCGTGGTGTTACCGCTACCCAGCTGACTGTTACTGTTGCTTCCCCAGCAGACCACCGTGCCGCCGCTCCTCAATGCGCAGGCGTGGAAGCTGCCTACGGCGACGTCCACTGCATCGTTCAATCCGCTGACCGCTACCGGTAGTCCGCTAGCAGGTGCGCCGCCGTTGCCAAGGATGTTGCTGGTACCCCAGCAACGCACCGTGCCATCGAGCATCGCCGCGCAGCTTCCGAAGCCCGCCGACGAAATCGTTCGCGCCGCACCAATGCTGGCCACCGGGATGGGTGTGCTGCTGCTTTCGATGCCGACCACGCCCAGTTGGCCGCTCGAGTTTGCCCCCCAACAGTAAACGCGCCCGGTCTCAAGCAAACCGCAGGCGTGAGAGGAACCAGCGCTGATCGCCGTGTAGCGCTGAGCCATCGCGGGCGACGCGGCCGCTGCGAGCAGCAAACCGAGAAGCACGAAAGACGCCGCGAATCGGTCCTTACTAAGCCGCCTCGCGATTGAAACCCAGTAGCTGCCTCGTGCGAGTTGTATTGAAAAAAGCATTGCGATCCCCGCGAAAAATACACCTGATACCCCTAGAACGTCGCGCGCAACCAAATCACGCCATGCCAGACCGATTTGTTTTGGAATCAACGCCGCTGACCCACTGCTAGCATGAACCGTTTTCATCGACGGACGTGGTCATGGCGCAACTCGAAACGGATTACTTGGTCGTTGGCGCAGGCGCGATGGGTTTGGCGTTCGTCGACACGCTGCTCAAAGAGAGCGATGCGCACATCACCATCGTCGATCGCCATGCTAAACCGGGCGGGCATTGGAACGACGCGTATCCGTTTGTGGCGCTGCATCAGCCGTCGGCGTTTTACGGCGTGAATTCGTTGCCGCTGGGCACGATGCGCAAAGATACTTCGGGCCCGAACGCGGGGCATTACGAGCTGGCCTCGGGCGCTGAAGTGGCGGATTACTTTCATCGCGTGGTGCAGCAGGTGTTGCTGCCCAGCGGTCGCGTGCGCTACTTTCCGATGAGCAGCTATCTCGGTGACGAACGATTTGTCTCGTTGCTCTCGGGCGAGGAAACGCAGGTCACAGTTCGCAAGAAAGTGGTGGACGCAAACTACTTCGCGCCCATCGTTCCGGCGGTGCATACGCCGAAGTTTTCGGTGGCCGATGGTGTGCGTTTGGTCACGCCCACGGGGCTCACGCAGATTTGGCAACATCCCGACCAACTTCCGAAACGTTTCTGCATTTTGGGTGCGGGAAAAACGGCGATGGATGTGGGCGTGTGGCTACTCAATTCCGGTGCGCACGCCGATTCGATTTCGTGGGTTGTGCCGCGTGATTCGTGGCTCATCAACCGAGCCAGCACGCAGCCGGGCGAGGAGTTTTTCGAGCATTCGTTGGGGGGCGTTGCGAAGCAGATGCGCGCGCTCGGTCAAGCTACGAGTATTGATGATTTGTTTGCGCGCCTTGAAGCTGACGCGCAAATGCTCCGGATTGATCGCAATCACACACCCACGATGTTTCACTACGCCACGATTTCCGTGGGCGAAGTGGAGCTGCTGCGAAACATCAAACACGTGATTCGCAAAGGCCGGGTGCAAGCGATTGAGCCCAACGCGCTGCTGCTCGACGGCGCACGAGTCGCGATGGATCCGCAAACGCTCTACATCGATTGCACCGCTTCCGCCGTCGAACCGCGCCCGATGTTGCCAGTGTTTCAGGACAACAAGATTATTTTGCAACTTGTACGCGCACCACTCGCGAGCTTCAGTGCCGCGTTAATCGCGTACGTTGAAGCGCATCACGATGACGAAGTGCAAAAGAATCAACTCTGCGCAACGGTTCCGTTTCCCAAAAATCTGGCAGGCTACGCTGAAACAAACCTAGCCAACATCAAGAACCAAATGCGCTGGACGCAGGATAAGTCGCTCCGGCAGTGGATGCTGCAAAGCCGCTTGGATGGTTTTGGAAAACTGGTCGCTTCGGTGATGCCCGATGATGCTGAGAGGATGGCGATTTTGGGGGAGCTTCGCTCGCAGACGATGGCGGCTGTGAGTAATGTGCCCAAGTTGTTGGCCGAACTTCGTTAATGGTTCGTTGGTCGCGACCGTACGTCCAGCGGCAAGGGCAAACCGCTCAGCCGTCGCGGCATGGGTTCTACACCAAGAAAAATCTTATGCTTGCATATGCGAATGTCATAAGTCATTGATTTTGTAGACATTTTCGCGTGCGCTTGTAAACTTCGGAGAAAGTCAAATAACACTCTAGTCGGTTGGGGCGGATGAAGGTTCGGCGCTTGAATCCCAGCTGAAAGAGAGACAACACTGCGACGCGCAGAGAACAAGTGAACTGACATGAATCTTTTGTGTGCTTGTGTAAACAAAGCTTTGGTGATTGCTCATAAGTTTGGCCCGCTGGCTCTGCGTTGCGGGTCGCGTCTGTTTGCGATGCTCTCGCTTGCGTTGCTCGGAGCCAACGCTCTGGCTCAAGTCTGCGCGGTGCCAGGTAACGACGGGCCGGCGTCGCTGAGCGCCGTCTCGATCGTGAATTCCTACTACGCTGGCAGTGGTCAGCTTGACGCGGGAAGTACTTCGCTTTCACTGGGGACGCAGCGATCTGGTAGCGATCCTAATGGCGTGGCGATCAATACCACTGCGCCCTCTGTGGGCGATTTGCTGCTGATCATTCAGATGCAGGGTGCCGAATTCAACACCTCGAATGACAATCGTTACGGCGATGGTGCAGGCGACGGGTCAACCAATCAAAACACCACGGGCGCCGATCCAGCGCGCGGCTTCGTCTCGAATGCGAGTTTTCGAGCAGGTTTGCATGAATATGTAACCGTTACCGCAGTCAGCGGAGCGACTGTGATCTACGTCGGCACGGGCGCGGGCGGCGGTCTGCTGAACCAATATGTGCAAGACGTGAGCAGCACTAGTTTTCGTCAGACGTATCAAGTGATTCGCGTCCCGCAATATGCGTCGTTGAACTTGACGTCGCAGATCGTGGCAGCGCCGTGGGATGGAAATTCCGGAGGTGTCGTCGCGATTGATGTGGCGGGCACTTTGAACTTCGGCGCGTTGCCGAATGGTGTCACGTCGCACATCGACGTGTCTCGGCGCGGCTTTCGCGGTGCGGGTTCGCAGAACGATGGAAACACCACGGGCGGCTCAACGGATTACACCAGCACGGACGCCGCGCGCCACGGCTCAAAGGCGGAGGGCATTTCTGGCACGCCGGCGTTTGTGCAGACGGCCATTGCAGGCTCGCGCGATGCGTTGGTCACCGCCGAGGCGATCGTCGCGACAAGTGGGGGCACTTACCCCGGTGGTGATTACGCGCGCGGAGCTCCGGGCAACGCTGGCGGTGGTGGCAACGGACACAACAGCGGCGGCGGAGGCGGCGGCAACGGCGGTATCGGCGGCAACGGGGGACGGACGTTTAGCGGCGACGGCTCTCGTGACGTTGGTGGATTCGGTGGCGCGGTCGCTCCCAACTCCACCGCGCGATTGATGATGGGCGGTGGTGGTGGTTCGGGTGACATTAACAACGCGACTTCGCCGGCCGGTTCGGGCGGGCGTGGCGGCGGTTTGATGATCGTTCGCGCTGGCGCGATCACAGGCAGTGGCACATTGCTCGCCGACGGACAACGGGGTGTTGATGACAGCTCAGACACAGGCCGCGACCCTGCCGGTGGCGGCGGCGCGGGCGGAACTATTGTTGTTCAGTCCGCTGTAGGCCAAGGCGTTGTTTCAGCGAGCGCGCGTGGCGGCAATGGCGGCAACGCCAACATACTGGTCAACGGCACGTCGCGAACCACGGGCGAGAGCGAAGGACCCGGCGGCGGTGGCGGTGGCGGCGTCGTAATCTATAGCTCCGCGTCGGGGGCTGGCGTACCGTCGATCAACGTCGCGGCCGGTCTGCCGGGTACGTCTCAATCAGCGCTCGCGGCCAGCCTGGGTGTGAATAACAACGCGGCGGCGGGCGAAGCTGGTGGCTCGGTTCCAGCCGCCTTTGATTCGTCAAGCGTGCCGGGTGTTGACAGCGGTGCACTCTGCCTCCCCCAACCCGAGGTCAGCAAAACCACCTCTACGCCCGCCTCGAGCGGCGCGATCACGGCGGGCAGCAACAGCACCTACACCATCACCGCGAGCTTCCCGGCCACCAGCGGCGGTGCCAACGGTGTTCAATTGTTTGACCCACAGCTCGGTCAAACGGCGACGTTCACACAAACGGCAACGGCCACCTCATTCACTGCAACGCCGACGGGTTGCGCTACGCGCACCGCCACCACCAATCCCGCCTCCGGCAGCAACGCTAACTTGTTGGCGGGCGACTGGCTCGTGCTGCCCGGCTGCTCACTGGCCTACACCATCCCGATTCTGGTTGGCGCAACCACTCCCTCCGGCACCTACCAAAATGACGCCGGCGTGCAATACCTCGACCCAACCCGCTCAACGGCCACGCGCCTGGTCTCGAGCAACACCACAGGCGTGACCAATCCGGCCGGCACCCTCAGCGCCTACCAAACGGGTGCCACCGCTAACGTGCTAGGCACCAACTACGATGGCAACCTCGCAGCCAACACCGGAGAAAACATCCTAGTTGCCGCCCTCGGACCCAATTTGAGCCTCAGTAAAGGCGCGCCAAGCCCTGCGCTTGCGGTGGGCACCAACAGTAGTTATGTGCTGACGGTGACCAACGGCGGCACGGCCAACGCGACGACGGCGACGGTGGCTGAGTACATTCCGGCCAACGTCAACTACACCGGATTTAGCGGTGCGGGCTGGACGTGTGTCCCGGCGACGGGGCCCGTTGCGGGACCCACCACGGTCAACTGTAGTTTCAGCGGCACGATTACGAGCGGTGGCGGCACGAGCGCCCTGACGATCAGTGTCACCCCCCTGGCCGCCTCGGCGGGCACGACGGTGACCAATCGAGCTGCGGTGGATCCAACCGGTGGCGGCATACCGCCCACCGATGCAACGTGTTCGGGCACCCCGGCCACACCGGGCTGTGCCTCACGCTCGGACACGCCCCCGGCGGTTGACATGACCAGCACGGTGACGGGTTTGCCTACGGCGGCCTCGC
>JAAFHR010000215.1 GCA_013298455.1 Betaproteobacteria bacterium
GGCGATGAGTCTGCCAACGATTGATCATCGAGGTCCTGAATTTGCCGTGTTGGGTCGCAAAGTGCTCGCCGACATGAAGCGGATTTTCAAAACCGACCACCCCGTGGTGATCTACCCCGCCTCGGGCACCGGAGCGTGGGAAGCCGCGCTCGCCAATGTGCTCTCACCGGGCGATCATGTGTTGATGTACGAATCGGGGCAGTTCGCAACACTGTGGCAAAAGATGGCGACGAAATTGCAGCTTAGTTCGGAGTTTGTGGCTAAGCCCGGCATCGACGCCGAGACTGGCTTGCCCGTGTCGTGGCGACATGGCGTGGATGCGGCGTTGATCGAATCGCGACTCGCTGCGGACAGTGAGCACCGCGTCAAAGCGGTCTGCGTCGTTCATAACGAAACGTCAACCGGCGTGACGAGCGACATCGCTGCCGTGCGCCGCGCGATGGACGCCGCTAAGCATCCCGCGCTCTTGATGGTCGACACCATTTCTGGCCTCGCCAGTGCTGACTATCGGCATGATGAATGGGGCGTAGATGTCACCATCAGCGGCTCGCAAAAGGGGCTCATGCTGCCCCCAGGCATCAGCTTCAATGCTCTCTCACCGCGCGCCATCGAAGCATCAAAGCGATCGACGATGCCGAAAAGCTTTTGGGCGTGGGATGAGATGCTCGAATTCAACGCATCGGGCTATTTCCCTTACACACCGAGTACCAACTTGCTCTACGGTTTGTCGGAGGCCTGCGACATGATCTTGGAGCAAGGCTTAGACGCCGCATTCGCTCGCCACAACCGCTGGGCCGCTGGTGTGCGCGCTGCGGTCAACGCCTGGGGTTTGCCAATTCAGTGCGCCGATCCGAACGTGTATTCACCCGTCTTGACCGGCGTGGTCACTCCGCAAGGCGTCGATGCCGACCGCGTTCGCAAGGTGATCTATGAACGCTTCGACTGCTCGCTCGGCACTGGCCTCGGCAAAATCAAAGGCCGGATGTTTCGGATCGGACACTTGGGCGATTGCAACGACCTCACGCTCATCGCTGCGCTCGCGGCGTGCGAAATGGGTTTGAAGCTCAGCAACGTGATGCTCGCTGGGTCGGGGGTGCAGGCGGCTATGGGGTATTTTCAGGGGAGTGTTGAGTAAGGTGTTTTGAAAACAGCCTGAGGTCGATTAGAGAGGGTCTCCGTTTGGTCATTCATCCACGAAAGAGGTTGCAATCGTCACACCTCAATCGATGTGAACTTGTCTCTCGAGCTCAGCCTCTGCCGCTTCGAAGGCGCTAAGAAACTCGGCTACTACCTGAACGATGTTTTGCAGCGACTGATCCGTGATGTCAAGTTGACGTAGCGTACCTTCGTACGGTGCGCTGAATCTATCGGGTTCGCGGAAGCCGCTGAGCGCGTAGAGCCCATTTGGCGCATGAACTTCAGGGTGTGCTTCGTTTTCTCCTGTGTGGGCGATGGCGTGTCGTAAAGCTTCGATGTCTGGGAAGTACTCGTCGAGATTCTTGCGTGCGCTCCGGATCTTCGACATGTCGACCATAGGGCGCACTGACGGGCAATTGCGCAGCATCACAGACTGGATCTTCTCGAGCCTCGCTCGTAAGTGGTAAAGCTCCAGCACGCACTCGTGGACGGCGATCCAGCGCCATCGCGACGCGATGGAACGAGACACTGAAGGAGGAGGGCTGATTGACGTGCGGTAAAGCTGGAGCGCGGCTTCCCAAGCTTCGACGCTGAACTTAAGTCCTGTCAGGTGTGCGTGCAGGTACTTGATTGGCTCGAATTCTGCCTCAGGACTGAGCGTTGACGGCCAAAGAAGGGGAACTCGGAGCATGTTTGGCGTGATGATTTTGGTAGACGTGGCTAGCAATCGCGATTTGGGCGACACGAAGGACGAACCGCGAGTCTAGTGCGAGGCTCGGGAAGCCCGGCGCGACTGAACTTTCTTCGGATTGCGCAGCGCATATGTCGGTCTTGGTTGGATAAACAAATGGCCGGAAGCGCTTTACCTCCCGGGGTTAGAGGCTCCGGAAAGACACGCACCTCCGTCATTCCCGCGGAGGCGGGAATCCATCGTCGATTAAGTTCAATGCTCCAAATGGCCGCAATTGCTCAGTCTGCCATTGGTTCCCGCCTTCGCGGGAACGACGAGAATGGGCTGCGCGTTCACGTTGGGCGCAGCTGTTTAGGCCATTTTCGCTAGGCAGGAGCTGGTTCATGCAGCCAACCGAGCCCCCGCTCTATCTTTTTGCCGCAATGCACCGTACAATCATGGGCTTCGCTTGAAAAAGTGAAGTTAGTTATTCGCTGAATAGTGCATCGCCCCGCAATGAGGCGGAAGTCTCCGTGAAAACGGCCACAGACTTCCCGAGCGAGAGAAACGGTCTGAATCAGACGCTGCTTTCTTCTCGCACTTAGTTCGCAATTGTTGGTCGACGCGTTTTTCTTCGTCTGTTTACCAACAATTTGCTCCTTAGAAAGAAAAGGTCGCTGCCACGCGCTGCGCACGCCTGCCGTTTGGGCTGGTCGTTTGCATCCGTGTCGCGAGAACGTATTCGCTATGAATTTAGAAAACACCATTGAATCTGGCCACAACGATGAAGCGCACGGCGCCGAATTCGAAGTGATGCCGATGGACACTAACACCGAAACTGCCGCACCCGAAGCCACTGGTTTCGCTGCGCTGAACCTCGCGCAGCCTTTGCTGCAAGCGATGGAGCGCATGGGCTACAACGAGCCCACCCTCGTGCAATCGGAAACCATTCCTCGTGCGCTCTTGGGCGGCGATTGGATGGTGTCCGCGCAAACCGGCTCGGGTAAAACCGCCGCGTTTTTGCTGCCTGCCATTCATGCGCTCTTAACTAGCGCCCCGATGAGCAAAGGCGAGCAAGCCGCTCGTAACAAACGCGCTGGCGCGTCGCCCCGCGTGTTGATTTTGTGCCCCACCCGCGAACTCGCGCAGCAAGTTGCCGCTGAGGGCATTCGTTTGGTGAGCTTTTGCAAAGGCATTCGTATCGCCAACGTGATGGGCGGCACCGCGTTCGGCAAGCAGCTCATGGAGCTTCGCGGCGCAACGCTTGTTGTGGCAACGCCAGGTCGTTTGCTTGACTTGAACCGCAACGGACAAATCGACCTGACAGCTGTGCAAACGCTCGTCGTTGACGAAGCTGATCGCATGCTCGATCTGGGTTTCAGCGAAGATCTTGAGGCGATTCACATTGCCACCGAGCGCCGTGAGCGCACGATGATGTTCTCGGCCACATTCGCGCCGCGCATCATGCAATTGGCATCGAATGTGATGCGTAATCCTGAGCGCATTGAGCTGGCTTCGGCACAAGACGCGCATCAAAACATCGAGCAGCGTTTGCATTGGTTTGATGATTACACGCACAAGAATTCACTCTTGGAACACTATCTTGATTCGGCTGATTTGCAGCAAGCGATTGTGTTCACGGCAACTCAAGTAGAAACCGACGAACTCGCCGACGAGCTTCGCCAAGCGGGCTACAACGCCGCGCCTTTGCACGGCGCGATGCCGCAGCAAATTCGCAATCGCCGCATCAAATCGATGCGCGATGGCTCCACCAAAATATTGATCGCCACCGACGTCGCCGCTCGCGGTATCGACGTGCCAGCGATTACGCACGTCATCAATTACGGCTTGCCGATGAAACCGGAAGATTACGTGCATCGCATTGGCCGCACGGGTCGCGCTGGTAGCAACGGCATCGCCGTCACGCTCGCTGGTTTCCGTGATCGTTTCAAGATTCGCAATATCGAGCGCTTTACCGAGCAGCCGATCAACGTGACCTCTGTTGCCGGTCTTGAGCCGAAATCACCGCCACCACCAATGGGTGGCGGAGGCTACGGTGGCGGTGGCGCCAGCTACGGCAATCGTGGCGGCGGTGGTGGCTTCGGCGGCCGCAGCGGCGGTGGTTATGGTGAGCGCAGCGGCGGATTCGGCGGCCAGCGTGACCGTTCGTTCGGTGCGGGTCGTTCGTCGGATCGCTTCGCGCCACAGGCAGATCGCTTCGCTCCTCAGGGCGACCGCTTCGCTCCGCAGGGCGATCGCTTCGCGCCACGCGCTGATGCGCAATTCGCGCCACGTCGCGATGATCGTTTTTCGCCACGCCAAGACAATTTCGCAGCGCCAGCGGCCGCGCCAACCGGTGGTGCGCCCGCTCACGAGCGTTCTGACTTTGGTCGTGGTGGGAATTTTGAGCGCGCGCCTCGTGCATTCGGCGATCGTGCGCCGCGCGATTTCAATGGCGGTGCGCCTCGTTCGTTTGGTGACCGTGCGCCACGTGACTTTGGTAATCGTGCTCCACGTGATTTCAATGGCGGTGCTCCACGTGAGTTCAACGCCGGTGCTCCGCGCGATTTCGGTGATCGTGCTCCGCGTCCGTTTGCTGATCGCGCGCACCGTCCATTCGGCGGCGAAGTGCATCGTAGCGAGCGCGCCTTTGCTCCGCGCGGTGATCGTTTCGGTGCGGATCGTAGCGCTGAACGTGCACCGCAGCCGAGCCAGACCGGTTACGCTGCTCGCGGTGAACGCCTTGAGCGCAGCTTGCAGCGCGAACCGTTTGCGACCGAATCGTCATCGGATTTCGGCGGCGGTTCAACGTCCAAGCGCCCCGCTCGCAGTCATGATGACCGTGCACCGTTTGCCCACCAAGCCCGCGCAGAGCGTCGTCCGGGGAAGCCCGCCGGCCCCGCTATTACGCCACCTGCCGAGGGCGGCAATCGTGCTCAACGTCGCGCAGCATTGCAAGCCGAGTACGCAGCTCGTGCAGCGTCGCAGGGTGCGGAGTAACTACAACTTTTCTCACCATCGCCAAGTAAATAAAGGGTTCAACGAGATTTTTATCTGCTTTTGAAAAGTGGAAAAAGTTTAACAATTCCCATAATTTGCTTGGCAATCAGTTGATAAGCTACTAAGTATTCACGACAGAAAAAAGGCCAACTTCGCGTTGGCCTTTTTTACATCCGAAATCTACGTTTTCTCTGCTACGCAGCACGATTCACGGCGTAAGAGCAAAGGTCAAGCATCCAACGCTTGGCGGCTGATTCGGGCAAGTGCGCGATTTGCTGCGCGGCGGCGCTTGATTGCTCCTCAGCGCGTTTCATGCTGGCATCTAGCGCGCCGCACGATTCAAGCGCAGCCAGCACTTCCGGCAGGCGTTCGTGATGATGTTCAATGCGGTTCTCGGCGATGATTTGCTTCAACATCGCCTTGGTTTCGGGCGTGCCGCGTTCGAGCGCAATGATGATCGGTAGCGTGAGCTTGCCCTCCGCCAAATCGTCGCCCAAGCTCTTGCCAAGCGATTCCGCGTCGCCACGGTAATCGAGCACGTCGTCGGCGATCTGAAACGCCACACCGAGACGGCGTGAAAATTCAGCCATGTTCTTTTCGGTCGCGGCGTCAGCGCCTGCGGCAATGGCGCCGAGCGCACCGGCGGCTTCGAAGAGTTTTGCCGTTTTCGCCTCGATCACCTGCATGTAATCGGCCTCAGACAAATCAAGATTACCGAGCGCCATGAGTTGCATGACTTCGCCTTCGGCGATGCGATTGGTTGCCTCGGATAAAAGTTCGAGCACGTGCATACTGCCGCTCGAAACCATCACCTGAAACGCGCGGCTATAGAGAAAATCGCCAACCAAAACGCTTGCGGCGTTGCCAAATTCGGCATTGGCGGTCGCTCTGCCTCGGCGCAGATCGGATTCGTCGACAACGTCATCGTGGAGCAGGGTTGCCGTGTGAATGAGCTCCACGGTGGCCGCCAAATCTACGCAAAGTGGGCTTTTGGCATCGCCGCCGAGCGCTTGTGCGGTCAAAAAGACGAGCACAGGACGTAAGCGCTTACCGCCGGCAGAAACTATGTATTCCGAGATCGAGCGAATTAACGCGACGTCTGAATCCAAGGTGGATTTAAGTCGGGCGTCGAGCCGTGCTAATTCGTCGGCGAGGTGGTGTTTCAGGCCATCGCCCGTTCGAGAATTGCCACTGGTCATGCAGAGAATTCTAGGCGAGACGCCATAAGCCTTGTCTGCCGTTACGCAAAGGGTGCAAATCGCCGAAAATCGGGCTATAATACTTGGCTCTGCGGAGTGAATCTACTCCGTTGAAATTCCTAACAAAATAAGGTTT
>JAAFHR010000216.1 GCA_013298455.1 Betaproteobacteria bacterium
CGCGTTAACAGGAAGCGGATGTGTCGCTGACGTTCTTTTTCGTCTTTTGGCGCGTCGCCGAAGCGGCGTGCCCAGAGTGCGGTGGCGGTTTCGAATTCGTCTTGGTCTAGCGATTCGAGGGCGAGGGCGGCGGCTTCTTTTTTGATGCCGGCTTGCGCTAGTTTGTCGGCGATGAATCGCTTGGCGGCTTGCCCGGTGAGGCGACGCACGATGGCTTCGGCGTAGCGATCATCGGATTGCCAACCTTGAGCGGCGAGCTGGTCGACGAGCTGTTCGATGTCGTCTTTGTCGGGTGCAACGGACTTTTCATCGGCATTGCGGCGGGCGACTTTGGCTCGCGATTGCGCGAGTTTGCGCAGCAGCTCTTCGCGGGAATGTTCACGAGTTGTGAGCAGACGTAGGGCTTTGTTTCGGAGCTTTTGGGCGGCTTCTGCGGGGCTTAGCGCGGGGGCTGAGCTCGGTTCGCCACTGGTGCTTTGACGCGCTTTTCGCCCGAATGCGCTGCTGCGGCGATCACTGCTTCGGGTGAGTTCGCCGGTGGGGGGATCGCCGTCACGGAAACGCGTCATACCGCGATTATTCATGGTTCCGGGCGGTGGGGCGAATGTGGGAAAGGGAAACGTGAGTTGCATGGAAACTGCCTTTCACGAGGGGGCGTCCGATGGCTTAAGCAATGGGTGTGCAAAGTTCGACGAGCGTGCCGTCGGGGCAGCGCACGTACGAGACGGTTTGCCCCCACGGTTTTGCGGCGGGCGCGCTCAATTCGACCGCACCAGCCGCTAGAGCGCGGCGGTGTGCAGCGGGAACATCTGAGTCCACCAAGGCGACGGCAACACCGAGTGGGAGTGGTGATGAATGCGCGGACACGTGTCCCGATGGGAAGAACTGTTCGCCCATTTCCGCTGCAGCGAACGCCAGTGCCGTCGCGCCCGTTTCGAGTTCGCCGTACGTATTTGATTCGTGCTGGAACCGTGTTGCAATTCCAAACGCATGGCCAAAAAATTCTAGCGACGCGGGGACGTCCGGGACGTAGATGATGGTGTAGCCGAATTTCATTGCGTATCCTTGCGCGTGCGGTTGGACTCTACTTTTGCAACTGAAAAGTCGTTCGACCAACCCTTCGACCAGCTCAGGGCGAACGGTTTGTGGATCGACGGTCTACCAAGTGTTCGTAGCAACCAAAAACAGCTTCATCACCCGGTGCGGAGGGGTTAGGGAGAAATGCTGACGCAGCTTCCTTTCCTAACCCGCCCGCCACTACGTCACTCGTCGTCAGGCGAACCTTCGTCTTTGGAAACAGCGCCGCCAATCACAATGCCGACTTTTTCACGAATCTTGTTGTGGATCTCGGTGGCGAGCGCTGGATTTTCGCGGAGGTATTCGCGCGAGTTGTCGCGGCCTTGGCCGATTCGGTCGCCGTTGTAGCTGTACCAAGCGCCAGATTTCTCAATGAAGCCGTTGGAGACACCCATATCGAGGATTTCGCCTTCGAGCGAGATGCCTTGGCCGTACATGATGTCAAAGAGCGCTTCTTTGAACGGTGGCGAGACCTTGTTTTTGACGACCTTGACGCGGGTTTCGTTACCCACGATTTCTTCGCCCTTTTTGATCGCGCCGATTCGGCGAATATCGAGGCGAACCGAGGCGTAGAACTTGAGCGCATTGCCGCCGGTGGTGGTTTCGGGGCTACCAAACATCACGCCAATCTTCATACGGATTTGGTTAATGAAGATCACCAGCGTATTGGTGCGCTTGATGTTGCCAGTGAGCTTTCGAAGCGCTTGGCTCATCAAACGAGCTTGTAAGCCGGGCAGCTGATCGCCCATTTCGCCCTCGATTTCAGCTTTGGGCACGAGCGCTGCGACCGAGTCGATCACCACGATGTCAACGCCGCCTGAGCGTACCAACATGTCGGCGATTTCGAGACCTTGCTCGCCGGTGTCTGGCTGCGAAATCAGCATGTCGTTGACGTTCACGCCAAGCTTTTGCGCGTAAACCGGATCGAGCGCGTTTTCGGCATCGATGTAGGCCGCAACGCCGCCCGCTTTTTGAATTTGCGCCACAACGCTTAGGCATAGCGTGGTTTTGCCAGACGATTCAGGGCCGTAGATTTCCACGACGCGGCCACGTGGCAATCCACCGATTCCGAGCGCAATATCGAGCCCGAGTGAGCCCGAGGAGATGACTTGAATGTCATGCTCGTGATTGCCTTCGCCCATCTTCATGATGGAGCCTTTGCCAAATTGTTTCTCGATTTGCGAGAGCGCGGCAGCGAGCGCTTTTTTACGATCATCCACGGGGAGTTCTTTCGACATGATGGTTTCCTTGAATTGTAGGTTTCGCTACCGACGCATTCCTAAAGTGAGCGACTGATGACAAGTAAAGCTTTAGGAATGGTGCCTCGTCGGTAGCAAAAATGGCCCTTGGCAAAGGATTTGTGTAACTAAATCGTTGAGCGGTTTTCTATCGGGCGCTTGCTTTTCGTACAGCACTGGATATAGAATCACTGTATGGATATGAACTGTATGTGTAAACAGTATTCATGTCAAGCGATCAAGCAAACTTTTTTTTGGAGCTGTTCGATGCGTCCACTCACCGCCCGCCAAGCCGAAATCCTCGCGCTGATTCAGGATTTCATGGAGAAATCCGGTTTTCCGCCCACCCGCGCCGAAATCGCCGACAAACTGGGATTTCGTTCTGCCAACGCCGCTGAGGAGCATTTGCGGGCGCTCGAACGAAAGGGCATTTTGGACATCTTGCCTGGCGCGTCGCGCGGAATTCAGCTCAAGCAAGCGGGGCTTCCCGGCTTGCCGCTGATTGGTCGCGTCGCCGCGGGCTCGCCGATCTTGGCCGAGGAAAACGTGAAGATGCGCTACAAGGTCGACGCTGCGCTCTTCACGCCCACCGCCGATTACCTGCTCAAAGTTAAAGGCGATTCAATGATCAACATCGGCATCATGGATGGCGATTTGCTCGCCGTTCACAAAACGTCCGACGCGCGAAGCGGTCAGGTCGTGGTAGCCAGAATTGATAACGAAGTGACGGTGAAGCGCCTGAAGCGCAAGGGCAACTCGGTCGAATTGCTGCCGGAAAACGATTCACTGTCGCCGATTGTGGTTGATCCAAGCGTGAACGATTTCGCGATTGAGGGTTTAGCGGTCGGCGTGATTCGTTCGGGTGGAATTCACTGATCGAACCCAGCTTTTTACGGGAAAGCCATACCAAATATGGGACACAAGCAATTTCGGTACATTTTCAAAAACTACCGATTTATCTGTGTATCCCCTAATAAAAATGGCTTCTGTCAAAAAAGCTATTGCTTAATGAATGCGGAATGATCGCTGAATTCGCCGCGCGTTCAATCTAACTGCGACCGAGCAAACTCCCCAACGCATAGCGAGGAAAAGCTTTGACGCAGATTGCCGCAGATCTTGATGCGGATCGACACAGTTTTTCTCAGCCGCACGATTGGTTTCGCGGTTGATGAGGCTCTCAAAATCTGCGTACCTGATTGTGAACATGACTCAGACCGAGGTGCTTTCAGGTTGTTGTCATGTTGAGCGGAGCGAAATATCGGTGTGCGTACTTTTCCGCTCGCCCAGGAGATCACTCTACGCATACTGATCCTTCGCTCCGCTCAGGATGACAGCGCTCACTTCTGAGTCATGGTGAGAATCAGGGCTGCGTAAATCCGTACGCAATCTGCGGAAATCTGCGTCAAAAATTGGTTTGACGTTCACATCGCTTCGCGCTAACTCGCCCAGCGCCAAGCATCGGGCTGTGCCATCAGCGCGCGGCAAAGCTTGTTGTTCAAGTCGTGGCCGGATTTGTAAGCGTGATATTTCGCCTGAATCCGGTGCCCGAGCAGGAATAAATCACCCACTGCGTCGAGCACTTTGTGGCGTGCTAGCTCATTGGCGAAGCGCAGTCCCTCACGATTCAAAATTTTGAATTCGTCAAGTACCACGGCGTTTTCCATGCTGCCGCCTTGCGCCAAACCGATGGCGCGAAGCATGTCGGCCTCAAACGAAAATCCAAAGGTTCGGGCGCGGCTGATGTGATCCAAAAATTCAGCCGGATCAAGCCGCATTTGCACGCGGCATTGATCGTCGGGGATCGCGGGATGCGAAAAATCGATGGTGAAATCCACCTCGAAATGATGGCTCGGCAACAGCTGCGCGAATTTGTCGCCCGCCTCAACGCGAATGGGGCGAATCACTTCAATGAATTTTCGCGGCGCGTCTTGTTCAACGATGCCCGCCTGCTCGATCAAAAACACGAAGGGCGCCGCAGAACCATCCATGATCGGCACTTCAAGGTTGTCGAGCTCAATGATCGCGTTGTCGATGCTGCAACCCACGCAAGCGGCGAGCAAATGCTCCACCGTGGCGACCTTCGCGTCGTCCTTAACCAGTGTGGTCGCTAAGCGCGTCTCCTTCACCAATTCAGCGAGCGCCGGAATGTCCTGCGGCGGATTCATATCGACCCGACGAAACACGATGCCCGAGTCAACCGGCGCTGGTTTCAAGGTGATCTTCACTCGAACCCCAGAATGCAGCGCTACGCCCGTTGTCGACGCCGTAGAGGCCAGCGTGCGCTGCCGTCCAGACAGCGAAGACGTTGTGGGTGGCGCGATGGTGCTGGGGGCGTCGAGAAGGCTCATCAGCTTGATTCTAGAGGCCTTGGCGGGGTGCTGGATGTGCGTGTCGTTGCGACGCGACAAGGCGCTAGGAAGCGCCGTACCTTACGAGAACCAAAGCCATCGGCAGCGAAACCGCCGAAACAAATCTGTGTTCATCGGTGAAATCTGTGGCCAAAAAAGGCGGAACCGCTAAAGCGCCGTTCCGCCGATTTCATGCTGCAGCCATCAATCCGCTTGTTTGCGCAAGAACGTTGGAATTTCCAATGAACGGCCGCCACGCGCCGGAGCACGAGTGAAGGTTGGCACGTCGTACGATACTTCGATGCCTTCAGTCGTTGCAATCGGCTCGCCTGCAATGGTTTGATTGTCCGTGCCAGTGCGCAGCGGCGGCAGCACGAATTTCGTGGCCATCGCGTCTGCGCTGCCCGACAATCCGCCTTGCACGGCCTGCATCTTGCGCTTAGCACCCAAGCCCGTTGCCACCATCGTCACGCGCATCTCGTCGCCCATCGTGTCATCGATCACGTGACCCCAAAGCACGGTTGCGTCGGCTGACACGAATTCTTGCACCGTGTCGGTCACATCGTAGAGCTCGCCCAATTGCACATCGCTCGACGTGGTGATGTTTAAGAGCACACCGCGCGCGCCCTGCAGATCCACGTCTTCGAGGAGCGGGCTCTTGATCGCCGCCATCGCAGCCTCTTTGCCGCGACCTTCGCCACACGCAGTCGCCGTGCCCATCATGGCCATTCCGAGCTCGCTCATGATGGTACGAACGTCAGCGAAGTCGCGATTCACCAAGCCACGCTTGTTGATGATCTCTGCAATGCCCGCAACTGCGCCGTGCAACACGTCGTTCGACGCCGCGAACGCAGCCGGTAGCGAGATATTGCGACCCAAAACTTGAATGAGTTTTTCATTCGGTACAACGATCAGCGAATCGACATGCTTTTGCAATTCATCGATACCGGTCTGTGCAGCGCGTTCGCGTTTTTGCATTTCGAAGCGAAACGGCTTCGTGACGACAGCCACCACCAAGATGCCCATTTCTTTGGCGAGCTGGGCAACAACGGGCGCCGCGCCAGTACCCGTGCCGCCGCCCATGCCAGCGGTGATGAAGAGCATGTCTGCGCCGCGAATCGATTCCTGCAACGCCTCTTTCGATTCCATCGCAGCGTCGCGCCCGACCTCGGGTTTTGCGCCCGCGCCCAAGCCTTGCGTGAGCTCGCTGCCCAAGGGGATTCGCACGGCCGCCGAATTCTTATCGAGCACCTGAGAATCGGTGTTGGCGGCGATGAATTCAACGCCCGCCACCCCTTTGTTAATCATGTGCTCAACAGCGTTTCCGCCGCAACCGCCCACGCCGATCACTTTGATGACCGCGCCGTCTCTTTTTTCATCAACGATCTCAAACATGCTTCGCTCCTTAAAGGCAAAAAATTAAAACCAAAAAATCAAACTG
>JAAFHR010000217.1 GCA_013298455.1 Betaproteobacteria bacterium
TTGCGACAACAGCAACCAGCTTCTGCGCCGTCCAAAAACCGCAGTCAAACCCGGAATCGGTAAACGATCCACGAGCGGTGCCCAGCACCACTTAAACGCATACATCAACGTCACCCAGCTGATGAACCCAATCGTCGCTCGATTCACTCCCGCTTCGCGAAGCCAAAACGACAACGTGCCAAACACCAATAAAAGCGGCAAGCCCGCCGAAAAACCCAGCGCCAACATTCGTAGCGATGCGGGCTCCAGATACACCGCCAGCGCGCCGCGCCAGCTTCGGGTGTCAGCGGAGGTAGGGGTAGATACGTTGGTTGTGGATTCACTCATAAGGCTATTATTCTCCTCTATGAAACGAATCATTCCCCTCCTGTCTGCCGTCGCATTCACCGCGCTGGCATCGATTGGCTCGCAAAGCGCTCAAGCGCAGCTCACCAACCCATTTTTATGGGAGCTGAGCAAGGGCGGAAAAACGATGTACCTGTTTGGTTCGCTGCATGTGGGAAAACCTGATTTCTACCCCGTGCCCGCTGTGATCCGCCAGCGCTTTGATGAGGCCGAAATTCTGGCGGTTGAGGCCGATGTGACTGAGGCAGCGACCCGGATTGCCTGCCAAAAGCTCGCAGTAACCGACGAAAAAATCGACAAACTGTTGTCTGCCGATGAACTCCTTGAACTCACTCGCTATCTGCAAGCCGCCAAGGTCAACCCGAAAGCCATCGAGGGCAAAAAATTATGGATGGTGAATTTGCTACTCACCGTCATTGAATTGCAACAACTCGGCGTGGATTTCGAAGACGGCCCCGATGTCGTTGTGGCTCGGCAGGCACGTGAGCTAAAGAAAAAAGTCGTCGAGATCGAAGGCTCGAAACAGTGCGCATCGCTTGCTGGCGCTGACGCAGCGGAGTCGTTAGCTGGCCTCAACCGATTCCTCACATCGGTGCGTGAAAACAAGATGGAGCGACGCATCGATGTGATGCTCGATGCGTACCGGGCTGGCGACGGTAACGCGATTCACAAAGTCTCAACCGAAGAATACGGCGACAGCCCCATGGGCAAAAAATCGAAAGCCCGCGTGTTCGATGATCGTCATCCCGGCATGGCCGAAACGATCGACGGCTACTTCGCGAAAAAGGAATCGCACTTCGTCGTAGTGAGCGCTGGGCGGATGTTTGGTGACAACAACTTGATGCAGGCGTTGGAGAAGCGCGGCGTTAAGGTGAAGCGGGTTCAGTAGGGCGCGGGGGCGTTGGAGTGCTGGTCATTTTGGGAACGCCAGTCACATCAGTCGAATCGGACGTGATTTTGAAAGACTTGGCCCCAAAATTCTGGTTTGCTACCGACTACGAATAGACGCGCGTTGAGTCGGCACTTTTGTTTTGGACAGAGCACAACATGAATTGGATAAGACTATTTGCTGGTGGTTGGAGTTACTACAGACGCAAGGCGCTCCGTTCTAGCTGGGGCGGTCCTTTCAATGGGCAGGTAGGGCGACTTTCGATTGTCACCGAAATATTCTCCCGAACTGGGGTCGTTGAGGTTTTTGAAACTGGTACGTATCGTGGTACTACGACCCAGTGGTTCGTTGAGAACACACCATACCGTGTCACAACCGTTGAGTCATCAGACTACCAATGGGGCTACTGTAGAGCTCGCTTTCTCCTTCAGCCTCGAGTCACGGTCGTGCACGGCGACTCCCGAAGCTTCTTGCGCGCAGTAGTTCGAGATTCGACGCGGGCCACAGATACCCTGTTTGTGTACCTCGACGCTCACTGGGAGAACGACTTGCCATTGAGGGAGGAGATAGCAATTGTGTTTGCTCGTTTTCCAAAGGCCGTGGTGATGGTCGACGACTTTCAGGTGCCTGGAGACGACGGGTATGGCTACGATGACTACGGTGCTAGCAAGGAGCTTACATTGGATTATCTGGCCCCCAGCATCAAGACATATGGCCTTAGTTGCTTTTTTCCAAAACTCCCGTCTAGCGAGGAGACAGGCGCAAAACGCGGGTGTGTTGTTCTAGTGCGGGCCGACAATTGGGCGAATCAATTTTCTCAGTTCGCCACCTTGAGAAGCGCTTGAGCGCACCATGCGCGAGCTCGGAGAGGCGACGTGAATGACAAAGACGCTGAAGAGTTTCGCGGTTGAATTTGGCGTCCGTTTAACGCGAAACGGTAGCAGTTTGGTGGACGGGCTTGGCTCCAAAGCAGACATCGTTCGTCTTTCATCTTTTTGCGAAAAGCAAGCGAGACGAGGTCAGGTCTTTTTAATCGCATTGACAAACCTCGGGGTCAAGTCATTCACTATCATATCGAAGCCGCGTACGCCGGATAGTCGAATGGGTTTCTGCTCGTACCGTCGCCGCAAGCATTTCCACCCTTAACCTTGCGCCGACGGCTTGGTGGAACCGCTTCGAGTTCCAGCCTACATCGCCGCATCGCTAATCTGCCAAAAACGCATTCGTCGCGCGAATGTCGTCTTCGGTCAGCGCGCCCGCAGCAGCTTTCAAACGAAGTTCGTTAAGCAGCGTGTTGTAGCGAGCTTGCGCCAAATCGCGCTGCACTGCTGTGACTTGTTGCTGCGCGTTGAGCACGTCCAAATTCGTGCGAACGCCTACCTCCAACCCCAATTTGGTCGAGGCAAGCAAGGTCTCGGCAGACTTCAAGGCTTGTAGCTGGGCAGCCACGCTAGCGGCTCCGCTCGTTACGCCTAAATACGATTGGCGCACGTTGAATCCGGCGTTGCGACGCGCGGCTTCGATGTCGTTTTTCGCTTTGTCGACGTTGGCGAGCGCTTCGCGGATACGGGCGTCGACCGCGCCTGAAACGTCGAAGGGCAAATTGAAATTCACACCGATCAGGCCGCTGTTTGACCAGGTGCCACGGCTCGATGAGAGAGAGCCTGTGCTTTGCCCGTGCGTCACATTGGCGACCGCGTCGAGCGTCCAATCCTTGCCGGTTTGCGCGCGCTTGATGTCGAATTCAGAGACTGACATGGTTTGCTGCGCAATGCGAACGGCGTATGCGTCGCGCTCAGCGCGGGTCACCCACGCTTCCATGTTGGCCGGGTTCGGCGCGGTGATGCCGCCCGCTGCGCGAAGTCGTTTCAAGTTGGTCTCAAAGCGCCCAGCTACGTTTCGGAGCGCCCAACGGGTGCGATCCAATTCGTTGTTGGCGGCGATTTCTTGGGCGAGCACCTGATCGAAGCGGGCCTGCGCTTCGTTGGTGTCGACGATGGTTGAGGTGCCGACTTCGAAATTGCGTTTGGCCTGCGCTAATTGTTCAGCGACGGCCGCTTTTTGTGAGCGCACCAGTACCAAATTGTCTTGAGCGAGGAGCACATCGAAGTAGGCTTGCGAGAGTCGCGTCGCCACGTCTTGTTGCGCAGCGGCGAGCGAAATCTCAGCGAGCGCGGCGGCGGCGTTGGCTTGATCGACGCCTACCTTGTTGGCCGGACGAATCAACGGTTTATTCACTGCGGCGGTAACGCTGCCGTTGAGATACGCCCGATCCGTGCTCGCGACGGACAAGCCACGCACATGCACGTCGCCATAGTTCGCCGTTGCACCCGCAGACACCGAAGCCGAAAATCCATCAGCGGCTTTGGCTTGGGCAACCCGTTCGCGCGCTGCGGTGAGCGAGGCTTTCGCTGCCGCTACGGCGGGGTCTTGCGCTGCGGCTTCTCGGTACAGCGAGAGCAAATCCGCGCTGTAGGCGGGCGTCATCGCCAGAGCGATTGCAGTCAGGGCGAAGAGTTTAGAAACGCGCATTCGAGGCTCCGAAAAATCGATTACAAAATCACTGTGGGATCAGATTAGTAGCGTGGCACCGACGGATCAACCGCGCTCGACCAGGCATCAATGCCGCCGCGCAGATTGAGCAAACCCTGCACACCCTGCCCCGCTAAATACTGCGCGCAGGCCATACTCCGGACGCCGTGATGACAGATCACCACCATGTCAGCGTCGGCTCCGGCTTCGCTTTTCATTGCCAGCACGTCGCTCACGCTCATCGAGAGCTTCGACATCGGCACATTGATCGAACCTTCGATTCGCGCCGTTTCGAATTCCCAGGGTTCGCGAACGTCGAGCATGATGATCGAACGCCCTGCAGTGCGGGCCGCTGCGAGCGATGTGGCGTCGAGCTGAGGAATCATCGTCACTTAAAACACGAACGCAGGCGCTTTGGCGGCGTTGGTCAACGGCGCCACTTGCGTCTCGAACAAGGTGCGCTCAGTCACCACGCCATCAGCGGCTTTTTTGAGGATTTTTGCGTGCATCGTAGGGGCTTTGCCGACGATGGCGAACAGCTTGCCGCCCGCTTTGAGTTGCGCAATCGCCGCCTCAGGAATCACTTCCATCGAGCCCGTAAAAACAATCACATCGTACGGCGCAGCCCCGGCAAAACCGTGCGACGCATCGCCGGTGTGCAGCGACACATTGGCGATCTTTGCGCGCTTCAAATTGTCAGCGGCAAACGCGGTGAGCGCCGGGTCAATTTCAATGGATGTCACCTTGGCCGAACGCGACGCCAGCAGTGCGGTCAAGTAGCCGCTTCCGGTGCCAACTTCGAGAACGTGCTCGCCGCCCGTGAGTCCCAAATCTTGCACGATTCGCGCTTCCATGCGCGGCGACCACATCTTTTCGGTGCGCGACACTGGGGTGAGCGGCGTTTCTATATCCATCAGCGCGAATTCACGTTGCTGGGTCGGCACGAAGGTTTCGCGCTTCAGGACATGCAACAAATCAAGCACATCGGTATCAAGCACATCCCAAGTGCGGATTTGCTGTTCGACCATGTTGAAGCGGACCTGTTCGATGTTCATACTTTGAGTGATGTCGTGCGGTGAAAACGTCGATTTTACGGGTTGGGTGAGATCACGGATTTATAAATGACCGCGAGTCATTAAGAAAGTTTAGCAGGAAAACTACTTCTGTTCCCCTCTCCCCCGGAGGGAGAGGGGCTAGGGGTGAGGGGGAATGTCGCTGGAGCTTGAAGCTGGCTCACCTTACCAACTTCCTCCTCTCCCCAACCCTCTCCCTCAAGGGGAGAGGGAGCCAAACTGCCGGAAGATTCACTCCGCAGGTGCATGAGCTGTACCCAAGGCAGCTCGCTTTGCCGCCCGTTTGTTCGCTCGCCGCTCTTTCATCTCTTCAATCACCGCATAAATCACCGGCACCACGATCAAGGTGAGCAGCGTGGACGAGAGCACACCGCCGATGATCGCGCGGCCCATCGTGCCGTCGGCGCCTTCTTCGAGCGCTAGCGCCATCGGCAGCATGCCAAACACCATCGCCGCCGTGGTCATCAGAATCGGCCGCAAGCGAATGTGGCCGGCCTCAACCAGCGCCTCAATGATCGTCGCGCCCTTCTCTCGGCGCACCTGATTGGCGAAATCAACGAGCAAGATGCCGTTTTTCACGACCAAACCCATCAGCATGATGAACGCAATCATTGCAAACATATTGAACGTCGTGCGTGTAATCGCGAGCGCGAGCAACACGCCGATGAGCGAGAGCGGCAGCGTCATCATGATGGCAATGGGCTGCACAAAACTGTGAAATTGCGAGCCGAGTACAAAGTAGATGAAAACGACTGCCATGCCCAACGCGAGCATCGCGTAGCCGAACGAATCAGCCATCATCTGATTGTCGCCGCCCACGTCAAAGCGGTAGCCCGGTGGCAAAACAAATTCCTTCATGATGCGGTTGGCATCGTTGCCAATTTCGCCTTGCGTTCTGCCCGACACACCCGCGCTCACGTTAACTTGCCGTTGCAAATTCGAGCGCTCAATGATCTTCGGATTGGCGCTCTCTGAGACCAACGCTACGCGCTCCAAAGCCAGCGCCTCGCCGTCTGGCGCGCGTGGATTGTTGAGCGGAATTTGCATGAGTTGCTGGGCGTTGGTCTTGAGCTCCGCTGGTAAGCGAACAGAGACATCCACCGAGTTGCCCTGCGGCGAGAGCCACGTAGTGACCGCATCGCCCGCAACCAAAGTTCTTGTGATCGAGCCGAGCGTTGCAGGTGAAATACCGAACTCCGCTGCCTCGGCACGTTTGAGCGAAATGGCCAGTGCAGGCACCGCCGCTTTTTCGCTC
>JAAFHR010000218.1 GCA_013298455.1 Betaproteobacteria bacterium
ATGGTCGCGATGATGCTCTTGATCGGCGGCTTCTACGCCTGGAAAGGCACGATCCAGCTTCATGAGGCGCCCACCGGTCGAATGGTCGAGCGCTTCACCTTGCTCGAACGCATGGCGCATTGGTCCACGGCGATCTCGTTTTCGGTGCTCGCCGTATCGGGGCTGATACTGGCGTTCGGCAAAAACATACTGATTCCGGTGTTCGGTTTCCATTTGTTTTCGTGGCTTGCTACCCTCTCGAAAACGCTGCACAACTTCATCGGGCCGCTCTTCATCGTGAGCTGCGTGATCACCTTTGTGGTGTTTCTGCGTGACAACTGGCCTAAGGCAGTCGACCTGAAATGGATTTTCAGTTTCGGTGGCTTGCTTAATGGGAAACACGTGCCGAGCGAAAAATTTAACGCCGGTGAAAAAATTTGGTTCTGGGGCGGACTCATGGTGCTGGGCATCGTGGTGGGCGCATCGGGGCTGGTTTTGAACTTCCCAAATTTTGGTCAAACCCGCGCAACAATGCAGTTGGCTAACTTGATCCATCTGGGTGGTTCGTTGCTCTTCATGATCGGCGCGCTTGGACACATCTACATGGGCACCCTCGGTATGGCTGGCGCATTTAATGCGATGAAGACCGGCAAGGTCGACGAGGCTTGGGCAAAAGAGCACCACGAAATCTGGCTCAACGACATCAAAGCCGGAAAAATTCCCGCTGTTCGCAGCAAAACCAACGCACAGCCGCAACCCGCTGGAGGAGACGACTAATGAAGATCAATCACTGGCTGGTACTCGCGCTTGGCAGCATCGTAACAACGGTTGCAATCGCTAAGTTGCCCGTACCGGTCCTCAACGACGAGCAAAAAGCGAAGGCCGAAGAGGCCAAAGCAAAAGCGGCTGAAGTTGCGAAAAAGGCAGCTGCCGATGAGCAGCGCTACCAAGATCGCGTTGCCGATCGCTACTTCAAAGAGATGAAGGCAGCCGGTAAAGCGGTGCCCGCGTCGCAATGGGTTCCCCCTGCGCCACCTCCGGCACAGCCCGCGGCGGCTGCGCCTGTTGCTCCCGCGAAACCAGCGGCTGCTCCGAAAAAAGCGTAAGCGCAAGAGGTGCGGTCGCTGCAGAAAGCGCTGGCCTCAAGCGGCTATAATTGATATCACGGAGAGGTGGCAGAGTGGTTGAATGTACCTGACTCGAAATCAGGCGTACCGCAAGGTATCGGGGGTTCGAATCCCCCCCTCTCCGCCAATAGCCAACGTGAAAGCCCTGATCTTCAGGGCTTTTTTGTTTCCGCTTGCTGCTTTCGCTTTCTGTGCGTGATTAGCCTAGCAATGAAAAGGCGGCACTTTCGGATACATCCTGTCGTTGGACGCTTCGCGCTTCTCGGGTTGGGCTCTCAGACCGCGAGGTGGGTCGACGATTCCCGCCGACCCCATTATCAACGCGTGATGCGTTGCTCTCAGCTCACCGAGGGGCGCAGAAGCGCCCGCATTTGTTTAGTGCGTGATCGCAAAAGTCTTCACCTTCGCTTCGCCAATCGGAATGCCAGCCGTAAATGCTGTCACGCCGAACACGCTGTTTAGCGCGCCAGCTGCAGTTCCACTTAGTTTTACGCCAACGCCCGGCACGACGAGTGGCGAAAAATTGTTTGTTGGCGACTTGAGGGGGAGGGACAACGCGGGCAATTGCAAGTCAAAGAGTGGGATGCGCGCTACAAAGTTGTCGTTCACGATGACTTTGCCCGTCAGGACCGGCGTGCCGCTGGTGTCGATAATGAAATCGCGCAGTTCGACAAACGTGTTGCCGGCCTTTAGCGTCAAGCCGCCAAAGTGTGCGATCTCGCCTTTGGCTGTGCCAAAGTCAAAGTCACCATCTGCAATCGGGAAAGTAACGATGCCATCCCGAAGGCGGCTGCTACCGATCACGCCGGGAGCAACTTTAAGTGACGCAAGCGCGCCCGTGAAAATGGGATCAAGTTTCACGGCAGTATCGCCGTAAGCAACTGAGAAGGTCGGAGCCGCATTAGCTGAGGCAACAACCGTGAGTGAGGCAACTACAGCAAACATTTTGAGTGAGTTCATGTGAATATCCTTTTGGGTTGAGGGTGACGCGACCGCGCCTGAAACCGATTTATTGCAATGATTACTGCTACGGAGTATTGCAAATAAACCGATAGTTCGCAATTTATACCAATGGGTATAAAAAGTAACTAAAAAGTAACTAAAAAGTATAGAAGCACATAGACTATTTACTCTATTTCTGTAAGCGATCTTCGAATGGCGAATACCAGCATCACTCGATCACGCTTCGCGTCAACGCAGAACCGAACGAGCTGCATCCCATCAGCTCACCCTATTGAAACCTGAATCTCTGACGCTTGGTGACCGAGCGCCGCCCCGTTCATCGGGGCTTGCGCTGGTCTCACACGATGAGCGATATCACCCTATCGCGCGGCACACTTGTGCCAACGAGACTCTCGGATCGTTCTCAATGAAATTGCCGCTCATAGGGACGCAGTTTCAAGCGGCGGTTTGCTTCGCTCACCGAAGCAACCGAGTCAAACGGAGTTCAATCAAGGTCAGTTCGTCCGGCTCCCCATTCAAACTGCGCGCAAACTTTGTGAAATGGGGTGTGTCGAGGAATGGCCTACGTCTAGCTGAGCGGCGTTGGTGCGAGTCCTTCAGCCAAAGCCTCGAACCGCGGAGACTGAGCCGCGCGTCCTGTCTCTGAGCGCTACATCCGGTTCACCGCATATCGTTTCAGGCTCGGCTCGGCTCGTCCCGTCGAGCCGCCAATTTTGGGCGATGGGTGTCGTCGCGCGGGCGGCTGAGTGATCGCCCCTGCTAGGCCGAGGTTGCGGACGAGGTAAGCACACTAACATTTCATCGTTTCACTTTTCGGAACTACCGCACAAACTGAGGGCGCACGCTGATACGATGGGACTCGCAAAACGGCTCGCGACCACAGGCGCTCCGGTGTCAGACCGTTTAGGTCGCTCACGGCGAATGTAGTGATGACCGGGCGCTTCAACCTCACACATCGTCTGGTTCGAGCAATCAACAAACTTTTTTGGGAGTTTCGGGATGAGAAGAGTTTCTAAGCTTTTGGGTAATGCGACCTTGGCCGCAGCTGCCTTCGTGATGGCGGGTTCGGCGCTGGCACAAGCGAAAAAAGAGGTGACCTTTGCGCACCAGGACATGTTGGTGCCATTTCGCACGGTGATGGAATCGGGCGAACTTGAAAAAGCAACCGGCTACAAGATCAACTGGCGCATGTTTGGCGGCGGTGGCGACGTGATCAAAGCCATGGCCTCGGGCGATGTGCAGATTGGTGAAGCCGGATCGAGCCCGATCACTGCCGCGGCGAGCCAAGGCCAAGACATCAAACTCGTTTGGATCATTGATGACATCGCTGATGCCGAAGCGCTGATCGCTCGCGCCGGATCGGGGATCAATAGCGTCAAAGATCTCAAGGGCAAAAAAGTTGCCACACCGTTTGTTTCCACTGCGCACTATCAATTGCTCGCAGCGATGAAGCTCGACGGCGTTGATCCCAAGGGCGTCAACGTGCTCAATATGCGTCCGCCCGAAATCGCCGCTGCGTGGGAGCGTGGTGACATCGATGCAGCGTTCATCTGGGATCCCGTACTCTCGAAAATCAAAGGCAACGGCAAATCAATCGCGTCGTCTGGCTCGATTGGTGCGCGTGGCTTCCCCACGTTTGACGGTTTGATCGTCAACGCGAAATGGGCCTCAGAGAACGAAGCGTTTGTCGTTGCGCTCATCAAAGCGCTCGCCAAAGCCGATGCAGAGTACAAGGCCAACAAAGCCAAATGGACGGTCGATTCTGCACAGGTCAAAGCTGTCGCGAAATGGACCAAAGCCGATGCCAAAGACGTGCCCGCCGCGATGGCGCTCTACAAGTTTCCAACGATCGAAGAGCAAATCGGCAAAACCTGGCTCGGCGGCGGCGCTGCTAAGGCGATGACCGACACGGCAGCATTCTTGAAAGAGCAGGGTCGTATTCAGGAAGTGAAGCCCAACTACGGCGCGTTTGTGACCGACGTTTACGCGAAGAAGGCGATGGCGAAGTAGTTCGCGCTCTCGTTAAATGTGAAAGAGGGCGGACGTGCTTCACGTGCCGCCCTTTTTTGTAGGCCAGCGGTTTGTCATCCTGAGCAGGGCGAAGGATCAGCATGCACACTAATCGCCCCCGTAGGAACAAGATCGTGCGCAACCCGATGTTTCGCTCCGCTCAACGAGACAAAAGTGTTAGTCGCCGTTCGCTCGAAGTCGCAACGACAACCCAATCAAGGACACAATGCCAACGCTAGACATTCGTGAACTCACCGTGAATTACGAAGTGCAAGGCGGCACGCTGCAAGCGCTCGCACCCGTGAACTTGACGATGCAAGAGGGCGATTTCGTGGTCGCGCTCGGCGCATCTGGCTGCGGCAAAACCACGCTTCTTAACTGCATCGCGGGATTCTTATCGCCATCAACGGGCGAGATTTTGCTCGATGGCCAACCGGTCACTGGCCCCGGCGCGGACCGTGGTGTGGTGTTTCAAAAACATGCGCTGCTGCCCTGGCTGTCGGTTCGTGAAAACGTCGCTTTGGGGCTGCGTTTGCGTGGTGTCGCCGCTGCAGAGCGCGCCCGAATCGCCGATGAAAAACTCGCGCTCGTGGGTCTCGAAAAATATGCTGCACGCGCCGTGTATGAACTCTCGGGCGGCATGCAACAGCGCGTTGGCATCGCTCGCTCACTCGCCAATGATCCAGCGCTTTTGCTGATGGACGAACCGATGGGCGCACTCGATGCCTTCACCCGTGAAAGCGTGCAAGAAATTTTGCTCAAGGCGTGGGCGAAGTCCAACAAAATGGTGTTCTTCATCACGCACTCGGTCGAAGAGGCGCTCTTTCTTGCCACACGCCTGATCGTGATGAGCCCGAGCCCTGGCCGCATCACCCACGCCTATGACAACGTGCCATTCTCAAAGCAATTTCTCGAGCACGGCAACGCCCGCAAAGTGAAGTCTGAACCCGAATTCATCCGTATGCGAGAAGAAGTGTTGTCGCTCATTCATCATCGGGAGAGCGAGCATGTCTGATGCAAAAAACGTGAGCCCAACGAAGCTCAAAACCAGTCGCTTCAAGGTGCCCGGCGAAGGCAATAGCGTCTACATCAGCGTCGTCACCGTGATCGTGATGTTTGCGGTTTGGTACACCATCACCGCGATGGGCTTGATCAAGCCGCTCTTTTTGCCAAGCCCCTATGCGGTGTTTGAGCAGTTTTATGAATATGTGACCGGCGCGGCGAACGATAAACCGCTGTGGGAACACTTCGCGATGAGCATGTTTCGCGTGTTCGCCGCGTTTTTGCTCGCCTGCGTGACCGCGATTCCGATTGGCATCGCGATGGGTATGAATCGCGTAGCTCGCGGCATTTTCGATCCGCCGATAGAGTTTTACCGACCGCTGCCACCGCTCGCGTATCTGCCGCTCGTGATCATTTGGTTTGGTATCGGCGAGCTGCCGAAAGTGCTCTTGATCTTTTTATCCTGCTTCGCCCCGCTAGCGCTCGCGGCACGCTCGGGCATGAAAAGCGCCACGCAAGAACAAATCAACGCCGCCTATTCCATGGGCGCCAGCTACACCCAAGTCATCCGCCACGTCATCCTACCCGCCGCCCTCCCCGAAATCTTGGTCGGCATGCGAATCGCGATTGGCTTCGGTTGGACCACGCTGGTCGCGGCAGAAATGGTCGCCGCCAGCTCAGGCCTCGGTCAGATGGTCTTAAACGCCTCAAATTTCCTACGCACCGACATCGTCGTCATGGGCATCATCGTGATCGGCGTGGTGGCTTATCTTTTTGATTTGTTGATGCGGTTTGTGGAGAAGAAACTGGTTCCTTGGAAGGGGAAGATGTAGCAGGGAGCATTCGCCCTTCGCCCGGCAAAGAGAGCCGCCGATATCGCCGAGCGTTACGTTGGCCGTTTAAGCCGCACCGCTTGCTCCCAACGCGATCAACTTTCCGTTGGGCGATTGAGTGGGTCGCGAGTACTTGTCGGGTGGAACACCTCAAGTACGTCACATG
>JAAFHR010000219.1 GCA_013298455.1 Betaproteobacteria bacterium
GTGCTCTTCCGGTCTGCCCTTGTGCCTCGTAGAAGCGCAGCGTGCTGGCGGCAACCCCTGCGCGAACGGACGTTTGGCTGATGCTGCTCCAGTGTGACTCCATGACAATCCCGAATGATTAAAAATAGATTTGACTTCAAGTTAACTTTAACTTTTAGTATTGATTCGGTCAATCTCATCTACATCTGATCATGCAAAGTAATGCCGGAGCGAGCTCATTGCTCCACGACCTAATCGACCAATCCGCCGACGTCTCGCCCGAATACGGAAACGGGCTCGCCAATCACTTGCCGATGGCTCTACACGCGATGCATACCTTGGGCGCGAGCGATGAGCGTTTGTGCGAGTTTGCCAAGTGCTATTGCACCCGCCTCGAACGGGTTGAATTTCCACAGATCGACACCTCCGCGTGGCCCGATCTTCGTGGACAGTTGTTGGCCTACGGTTCGCTTGAGCGCATGTTCGCTGCTCGAATTGCCGCTGCGGGACGCGATATCGTGCTTCGCGAAACGCTGCCTCATTTAATGCCGGGCGTCGCCGCAAACGCGTTTCACGGGTTGATTCGCAGTGCTCACGCTGTCGCCCTCGGTCATGATGCGGAGCTCGCGAGCGCACTGGCGTATTGGGCGGCGGCATGGCTACCTATGCTTCCCATTGAGCAACATGACACGTTGCCGTGGCCGTCAATGGCGTTTTCCGATTGGGTCAGTGCAGCGTACTCTTTGCGGTCGGACGTGACCACAGGCCGGTCGTTGATCGTTGCGCGGATGAAGGATTTAGTCGAGCTGCCTGCGTTCAGGGCACTTGCACCAGCGCTTATCGTGCATCAGCAATCCATCCTTACTATGTCTCGATTTGCCGCCGGGTTATACGCGCAGACCGGAAACTTCACGGTGCTTCACCTCATCACATCTAGCCATGCGTTGACGGTACTTCGGCCATGGTTCAACGACGAGATTGCCGCTAGTCGATGGTTTAGCGTGGCATTTCTTGCGGCGCTGCGAGCATCGAACGTGTCGCTCGGTGACGTAAGCGCGGCAACGTGCTCACCGCACACGACTTCGCTGAGCTCGGCCGCGCGCGATTCACACGGTGCTTGGGTTCGGCTGGGCGCAGCGGCGATTGCTAGCAACGACGATCACGTCGCCAAAATCGTTTACTCCGCAAAGGTGATGTTCGAGCTTACGGGTGATGAGGTGTTTCTGGCCGCTGCGGCGAAGGGTGTCTCGGTTCAGGGACGCGGGTAGCACTTCCTCTCATCGTGACCCCGTGGCTCCGCAGTGCCCGCCTCTCCAAGCCTCGAGCGAGCTCTCCCAGAAGTTTCAATCACTGCGTTGCAGGCGCTTTGCGGCCGCCCGCGCTCGCAAGTTTTCTGTCGTCATTCCTTGACCATCGGGTTGCCAACCCGGCGGGCCAAACGCGTAGCCGAGCACCTCGCGGACCGATCTAGCGCGAGTCAGGTCTTTCGCCAAACTCATCCACGGGGTGAAGACGATTCGAAAGGGATTGTTTGAGTGAATGGGCTCGACCCAGCCGTAAACAGGCTTCACATCATTTCGCTCGGGGATGTAGGTGCCAAACATCCGATCAAAAATCATCAATACGCCGCCGTAGTTGGCATCTAAATATTCGAGGTTTGAGGCATGATGTACACGGTGCGCCGAGGGGGTATTGATGATGCCCTCAAGAAACCCTAGCCTCGGAATCCACTCGGCGTGAATCCAGAATTGGTAGAGCAAGTTAATGGCAAGTGCGACGAGGATGAGCTGCGGCGGAAAGCCCAACCACGCCAACGGTGAGAAGAACACCAAGGTCAAAGAGATGCGCCCAAACCATCCGAGGCGATAGGCCGCCGATAAATTGAATTGATTCGGCGAATGGTGAACCGCATGATTGGCCCAAGACCAGCGCACACGATGCGACGCTCGATGAAACCAGTAGTACGCAAATTCGAGTGCGAAAAAGAGCGCAATCCAGCTCAGCGCTTCGCTCATATCCCAGTTGAAGAGTCGGTGTTCATAGAGCCACGCCGCACCCGGCAGCGCGATCGCAATCGGAATGAAATCCCCGATCCGACGACCCACCGCAATCGCCAGCGACGCCGCTGAGCCGCGCCAATCGTAGTCTCGGCGCGCAATAAGACTCAGCACCACGCCCTCGAGAAGCGCGCTGCCAACGGCGACGATGGCAATAACGACGTAGATTTGGACGAGTGTGGGGGAAGTCATTGTGCAAGGTAACCGCGACGAGCCATTTGGCGGCAATGGTAACTAAACGGCTAACGCCGATGTAAAGCCTTTTCGAAACAGTTTGACTAAAGTAAGACTGCTGTAGCGCTGATCGAAAGTAAAGCTCCCTCGTCGCAGTGGGGCACTCCCAAGAATTGGGCGAGCCAGCGTGGTGGGGTTGCGTGACGGCGACGTGCAGTTGGGCGAGCTCACCACAATGCTTCAGCGCTTACGATTGCCGCCCCTTCGACAAGCTCAGGACATGCTTCGCGGGAACTACGAAGTGGGTAAGTTGTGCAGACGTCGTTTTGTTCCGTTCGCCCTGAGCTTGTCGAAGGGTTGGCGGTGACCTATCAAGGCTTCGACAAGCTCAGCCCGAAAGGGCGTGGAGTGTGTTCGGTTGAGGCGACCCGAATGACTCGTTGGCAACAAAACGGCCCCCGAAGGAGCCGTTTTGTCGATACACGTGAGCGCGGTCAGGCCCGCGCCTACAGGTGGGGCGGCTTTACGCCGTCACACTATCCGCCTTCTCATTGAACTCCGCCATTTCGTTGAAGTTCATGTACTTGTAGATGTTTGCGCCGTCGCTGTTGACGATGCCCATGTCGGCCAAGTATTCGGCTTTGGTGGGGATGCGTCCGAGCTTCGAGCAGATGGCGGCGAGCTCTGCGCTGCCCAAGTACACGTCGGAGTTTTTGCCTAGGCGGTTGGGGAAGTTTCGCGTTGAGGTGCTCATCACGGTGGCACCCTCTTTTACTTGCGCTTGGTTGCCCATGCAGAGTGAGCAGCCGGGCATTTCCATACGGGCACCTGCCGTGCCGAAGGTGTTGTAGTGGCCTTCGTCTGAGAGCTGGGCGGCGTCCATTTTGGTGGGCGGGGCGATCCAGAGTTTGACGGGGATATCGCGCTTGTTTTCCAAGAGTTTCGCAGCGGCGCGGAAGTGGCCGATGTTGGTCATGCAGCTGCCGATGAAGACTTCGTCGATCTTGGCACCGGCGACGTCGCTCAACGTTTTTGCATCATCCGGATCGTTCGGGCAGCAGACGATGGGCTCGGTGATTTCGTTCAAATCGATTTCGATGGTGGCTGCGTATTCGGCATCCGCGTCGGCTTTGAGGAGCTTCGGATCAGCAAGCCACGCCTCCATCGCCTTGATGCGGCGGGCGATAGAGCGCGGATCGGCGTAACCGTCGGCAATCATGGCTCTCAGGAGCACGATGTTTGATTTCAAGTACTCGATGACGGGCTCGTTGTTCAGTGCAACCGTGCAGCCCGCAGCGCTGCGCTCGGCGGACGCATCAGCGAGCTCAAAGGCCTGCTCAATTTTGAGATCAGGTAGACCTTCGATTTCGAGAATGCGACCGGAGAAGATGTTTTTCTTGCCTTGCTTGGCCACGGTTAAATGACCGGCTTTGATCGCGTACAGCGGAATGGCGTGAACAAGATCACGCAAGGTCACGCCGGGTTGCATCTTGCCTTTGAAGCGCACCAACACGCTCTCTGGCATGTCAAGCGGCATGACGCCCGTAGCCGCTGCGAAAGCAACCAAACCGGAGCCGGCGGGGAACGAGATACCAATCGGGAAACGAGTGTGACTGTCACCACCGGTGCCCACGGTATCGGGCAGCAGCATGCGGTTTAGCCATGAGTGAATGATGCCGTCGCCGGGCCGCAGCGAAATGCCGCCGCGCGTGGAGATGAAATCGGGCAGCTCGTGGTGCATCTTCACGTCAACGGGCTTGGGATACGCCGCCGTGTGGCAAAACGATTGCATCACCAAATCCGATGAGAAGCCCAAGCAGGCCAAGTCTTTCAGCTCGTCGCGGGTCATGGGGCCGGTGGTGTCTTGTGAGCCGACGGAGGTCATTTTCGGTTCGCAGTAGGTATCGGGACGAACGCCTTTGCCTTCGGGCAAGCCGCAAGCGCGGCCAACCATTTTTTGTGCGAGCGTGAAGCCTTTGCCGGAATCTTTCGGCGGTACCGGCAAGCGGAAGAGGGTGCTGGGCGGCAAACCCAATGCCTCGCGTGCTTTGCCCGTGAGGCCACGGCCAACGATGAGCGGAATACGTCCACCCGCGCGAACTTCATCGAGCAGCACCAAATTTTTGAGCTGCGTTTCGGCGATCACTTTGCCGTCTTTCGTGGCCGTAACTTTGCCGGTGGCGTGATCAAGCGCGAGCTGCACCACGTCGCCCATGTTCATCTGCGCCACGTCGATTTCGATGGGCAACGCGCCCGCATCTTCCATCGTGTTGTAAAAAATCGGTGCGATTTTGTTGCCGAGGCACACGCCGCCGAAGCGCTTGTTGGGGATGAACGGAATGTCGTCGCCGGTGTACCAAAGCACACTGTTGGTGGCCGATTTGCGGCTCGATCCCGTGCCGACTACGTCGCCCACGTACGCAACGAGATTGCCTTTAGCGCGCAAGTCGTTGATGAATTTCACGGGGCCGCGTTTGCCGTCTTCTTCGGGTGTGATGCCATCGCGCTTGTTTTTGAGCATGGCGAGCGCATGCAGCGGAATGTCGGGGCGGCTCCACGCGTCCGGCGCGGGTGAGAGGTCATCCGTGTTGGTTTCGCCCGTCACTTTGAACACCGAAATCGTGATCGATTTGGGCACTTCGGGGCGCGAGGTGAACCACTCGGCGTTGGCCCAGCTTTGCATCACGGCTTTGGCGTGCGCGTTGCCTTTGTCGGCCTTTTCTTTCACGTCGTGAAATTGGTCGAACATCAGGAGCGTTTTCTTCAAACCGTTGGCTGCAATACCGCCTACCACCGCGTCGTCCAGCAAATCGACCATCGGTGAAATGTTGTAGCCACCGAGCATGGTGCCCAACAGCTCTGTCGCTTTTTCACGTGACAACAGCGGCGTTTTCTCCGTGCCGTGGGCGACAGCGGCCAAGTAGCTGGCCTTCACTTTCGCGGCGTTGTCCACGCCAGCCGGTACGCGATTGGTGATCAAGTTCACCAGGAAATCAGTCTCACCCGCCGGCGGATTTTTAAAGAGCTCAACGAGCTGCTCGGTTTGCTTCGCGCTCAACGGCAGCGGTGGAATACCAAGCGCTTGGCGCTCAGCGACGTGTTGACGATAGGCTTCTAGCATGGGGTTCTCCTGGTGAATGTTGAATGAGTTGGGGTCACTGTTCGCCAGGAACAATGACCTTGAGGCCTTTGAAATAGTCGCGGTGGAATCCGGTGTCATAGGTCACCAATCCATCGCACTGCATGAGCGCATGTGCACCGATCAAAAAATCCGCGATGATGCGTGACCGGGTGCCGCCGTTTTTGCGGTAGCGCTTGGACATCTCGCCCGCGCGAATGGCTGCAGTTTCCGTGAGTGGCACGAAAATGAAGCCGAGGCTTGTCAGCGTCTTTCGGGTTGTTTCGCTATCGCCATGCGCGCAGATTTCCGCCATCGCGACCTCAGAGATCGCGAGCGGACCCACTTGCGCGGTTTCGCTCAAGGTTTGCGCGCTAACCGCCGCGTTGGGGCCCGCGAACAACATGTCGACGAGCACGCTGGAATCGACGGCGATCATTTTTTCTGCCGCGCCTTTGTGCTGTTCTTTGCGCTCGTCTTTGTGCTGCTCGCCGGCGAGCGCTTTTGTGCGGTGGGTTTCGTTGTGGCCTGAGGCTTGGCAGGGGCTTTGCGGCCAGCTGCTGACACCTGAGATGGGTTTGCGCTGCCGCCGCGCCCGGCTTGATCCGCCAGCCACGCCGCTTTGCGGCGCGCATGATCGGCACGAATGTCCGGCGCGATGTACATGTCGTCGCGCAACGCTTCCCACGGCTCAATCGGATCATTGGGCGCACGACCGCGAAGCTCGCGCATGATGCTCTCGACCGACTCA
>JAAFHR010000022.1 GCA_013298455.1 Betaproteobacteria bacterium
ACGAGCAGCACCGAAATCATCCGCGAAGCGGTTCTGAGTGGCTTGGGGATCGGTTTCGCGCCGAATTGGTTTTTCACCGAGGAGCTCGCTCGCGGCGATGTCGTTCGGTTGATGCCGAAATTCGCGCCGCACCCACTGCCGGTTCACGCCATTTATCCCGGATCTCGACGCCACTCTCGAAAACTCGCGGCCTTTATTGCGCTTGCCAAAACGCGGATTGGGGCGCTGGCGTAGGTCACGCGGGTGTGGGCGAATTTTGGTTGAACGCGGGCAGCGTGCTTTGATTCACCTCACCGTGAACTCTGAGGTAATCACCGCTTTCGACGGTGTGGTGAGCCGGACTATGCCGCGCTCGGAAAGCTAATCTCAACTTTGCGGTTCTTGGCTAAGCAATCTCGCAAATAGAGATTAATCAAGCTTTGGTACGGAACGCCCGCGTCAGCGGCCATGGCTTTGAAGTGTTGAACCACATCCTCGGATAGACGCATCGTGACCGATTTTTTTAGTTTCGACGCGTAGGGGTTGGGGCGCGACTTCATTTTCGCTAGATCGTATTCAGCTTTCATTTCGTTGACCTCGATAGTTTCGAGCTTCGCGCTCGGTGGCTCTTCGCGCAGAAATAATTCGGATGACTTCGCCGCCTGCTCGTTCGCAATGGCAAACCAAAAGCAGTCTCGCATCTGAGCTCATTCCCAACAGCAGAAAGCGCTCCTCATCCGACGAGTGCTCATCGTCGAAATACTGAATTGCAAAGTCGTCGTAAAAAACCGTTTTGGCGAGCTCGAATGTGACTTTGTGCTTCTTGGCATTAGAGGCAGCTTTTGACGAATCCCATTCAAACTTCATCCATACATTGTATGGAACACGGCGTTACTTCGTCAAGGTTTTGCGACGGTTTGGATTGAAGCGCGGAGCGTTCAGCGGCCAGTTAGTGGCGGCATGCCGTTAGTCGCGATTCGTGTTGCAACTTCGTTCTGCGGCAGCTTAGGCTTTCGGCGTGGCTTCACATGAGACCGTTGAGTTCTTGAGCATCGAACCCTACTAGGATTGTCGTCGTCTGAAAGCGATTAACTTCAACCACCGGCCGCTTAATCGTTGAAGGATTCGCAAGCATCACACGCAGCGCTGATTCGTCGTCCACAACGCTCGCCTTCACTGCCTCATCGAGCGAGCGCCACGTTGTTCCTTTGCGATTCAAAATTGCATCGCGGCCTTTCGCTGCGATCCATTGCCCGAGCTTCGCCTCGGGTACGCCCTGTTTTTTGTAGTCGTGGAACACGTGGGCAACGCCGCGTGAATCAAGGAGCGCTCGCGCCTTTTTCACACTATCGCAATTGGGGATGCCGTAGAGGGTGATGGACATAGCAATTGGCAGTTTACGAGCGCAGACATTCGCCGCAATGTGTTGATTTATCACTGAACACTTTCACGTCGTCAATGTTCGTCCTTCCGCGCGTCACCGTCAATCTTTGGTCGCCCGATCAACGGAACATGGTGTTGTGGAGGTTCCTAACCAATGAATTTCTAGTTCAAGTTTTTCTTGGGCGGCAAAGTGCACGTAATTGCTCCAGAACATTGATGCCACCTTCGACATCTGGGCATGTCATCGGTCACTTCGTAGGCTGCGGTAATCTGACCGGAGAAGACGCTGATATCGTGCCCACGAAATAAACTCCACTGTGTCCGTCCACGCCGCCATCCACTATCTGAAGAGTTGGTCGGGAAATCTCCATTCCGTCGGTTGGCGTAGCGCGAAAGGTCTGCTCATGGCAGGCGTCCCGTCTACTGCAGATCCAGGCAGTACCACCTGAGTGGGCAAGGTTGAATGAAAGTGGTTTCTCGTCGCGAAGTCTATAAGCCAATGATTCAAACTCTTTATTCCACGCGACGCCTTTTGTGAGCCGCGAATGTAGATTGCCCGTCAACACGTAGATTCGCGCATTCCGCGATTTGTCGTCCAGCACGGTTTTGAGGCGGTCTGCCATACGCTGTTCTCTTTCTAACGATGATGAGCGACCTTCATTTTCAGTTGGTTCGTCAAACAACACGACCTCGATATCGTGATTGCGACTCCGCAAAAAATGGATGCGGCGCACCAGTGACAGCATCGCTTCGCTTGATTTTCCGTCTGGCATCCGGGTACGCCAGTAGCTGTTTGCGAGTAGGGACTGATACGCTGAAGCTTCGTCTTTCGACGCAAGGTATGCCCGCACCGCTGGAGAAAGGTCAATCGGCCACTCAAGCGCCAAAACTGTGCGGTCGTATTTTGAGTTTGCGCAGACGACCTCGCCGACAAACTTTGGGCTTTCTGCGGTTCCATGTAGTTCGCCAAAAAC
The DNA here is from genome assembly GCA_013298455.1 of Betaproteobacteria bacterium. Lineage (GTDB taxonomy): Bacteria > Pseudomonadota > Gammaproteobacteria > Burkholderiales > Casimicrobiaceae > Casimicrobium. The sequence continues at coordinate 2,337 of JAAFHR010000022.1, forward strand.
AACAAAACGCTTTGACTTCAGTGCCTCCAACCCCTCGATCTTTTCGCAGTCGCCCAAGGACTGCATTGCATCAGTCGAGCGTACGCTCGCGCAACCAGAAAAAATTAAGGGAATGGCAATCCCACAAAGGCGCAAAAGAGTTAACGTGCGACTCATGTATTTCGGGGCCTTCGGCGTAAAGAAATCCGGGAAGGTGGTTTGGTAGGCTGGGTTGCAAACCAGGCCTCGAAGTTTCAAAAGAAGCCGCGTGGTTTCGTTCCTCAAACCAGACTGCTTGCTCCTCCGAGGATTCAACTAGAACGGCAGATCGACGAGTCGTAGCAAAGAAATTTGTCTGCGCGACTCAATCAATTGATTCAGTTCGTCAGTGCATCTAGGCAGCAACTCAGAGATCATTCGATAACTTACGCCCTTCGATGAATAGAGAAAATCGTGCATCACAAAGTGCTCACCGGGGTATCCTGCGTACTTGTGCAGTAAGTTAAACGCTTCGCTAAGTGCGTCCAATCCAGCGTTAGGAATGCGACCCGAATTCATGTCGCGGAAAAAGCTCTGGAGCACTTCGTTTGATTGTTCGATATCCACTCCGTGCCCTACGGGATCCGCAATCTCACCAGAGTGCTTCTCATATTCGCTAGGAAAATGCATGTGGCAATTATCTCCTCGTGAAATTCGCCTACGTCAAAGTAGTGGACGTGGTCGCGCGACAATTAATCGCGCGGTACCAAGCAGCAAAGCCCCCGCCGCAACCACCTCCGAGACAATCGTGAAGTTTGCGGCGAAGCTATGCCCTGCAAACGGCGCGACGGCATAGTGGCCGAGTCCATCGAACCCAAGCGCGGCGTAGATCGCGACAAGTGCGAGACCGAAGCGAATGTAGCCCTTAAGCACCAATAGAAAACCGATGCCGCCAACCGAGGTGATCGCAACCCACGACAGATACGCCTTCGCGCGCGTGAGCCACTCGGGCAGATTCGGGTATTCGTACAAAAATTCTGCGTTGCGCGTGAAATGGCCGAGACTCGCAAGAAAATACGCGGCAGTGAGAAAGATCAGCGGTTTCGGTAGGTCTTTGAAAAGCATGCGCGTGGCTGGATTGCAAGACGTCACGTCGAATGGGCGATGATCGAACGAGTGTAGCTCGTAGTCTGAAACGCTTGCGGTTGCGCCTACGGCAGTCAAACCTCTGCTACGCCACCGCATCCGGCGGCACCGCAAGCGTGCCGCCCTACAGCCTATTGCAGAGCGATGATCTACTGCGAATCGCGGGCAAGGTGCTTTCGCAAACCGGTTCGAGCAACGTACTCGTTGAGCAAGGCTTGTGAGTCGGCGGCCAGCACGCCCGAGAGTAGTTGAAAGCTAGCGAGTTTCTGTTCGTAGTATTCACCGTGACGCATGAGGTTGAGCGCCCCCACCAGTTGATCGGGAGCACCAACGACTAGCGCTTCAATCCCAACATTCACGATCGCGCCCAGACACATCATGCATGGTTCGAGTGTGGTGTAGAGCGCGCACTCTCGTTTGTGCGCGGCTAGGAACGGCGCGATTGACTGAATCGCCGCCAGTTCAGCGTGTTGCGTATCGTTGGATGGATGGTCGATTGCATTTCGTCCGCTCGCGACGACGATGCCATTGTGAACGATGACTGCGCCAATGGGCATGTTGCCTGCTTCGAGCGAAAGGCGCGCCTGCTCGAGTGCGAGTCGCGTGAAGTGCTCGTGGGTTGGGTTTGATGCAATTTCCATGGAGTTACGAGTTTTGTTCGTCGTCACTTATAGAGGCGCTTGCCTTCGGTTACCCCGCGTTTCGACGGTGCACGCAATCACACGAGCGATGAGCGCCCCACCACCGCATTCGGCGGCACGGCAAGCGTGCCGCCCTACGTCTACGTCGCTCAGATCACCCGCTTTCGAATCTGCGTGACCATGGCTTCAATCAAAATCACCACGATAAAAATCGTGAAGAGTACGAGTGAGACGCGATCCCATTGGATCAAATCGATGGCGGAGTTCAGCACCATGCCGATGCCGCCCGCGCCAACTAACCCGAGCACGGCGCTTTCTCGCACGTTGATGTCCCAACGAAACAAAGCGACTGACCAAAACGTAGGCAGCACCATCGGCCAATAGCCCATGATGATTTGCTGCATTCGCGTTGCGCCGGCGGCTTGTAGCGCTTCGATGGAGCCTTTGTTGGCCTCTTCCACGCCTTCGGAAAACATTTTGCCGATGAATCCGATGGAGTGAAAGGCAATCGCCAACGCGCCCGCAAGTGCACCGGGACCAAACATCGCGACGAAAAAGAGTGCCCAAATCAACGTTGAGATAGAGCGAGTCGCGACCAAGATGAATCGCGCGATGGCGTTGATCCACGGAAACGGTGTGGCGTTTCGTGCCGCCAAAAATCCAACCGGGATGCCCATGATGAGCCCAAGGATCGTGGCCATCGCGGCAATGTGCATCGTTTCGACGAGGGCGGGCCAGACGGCAGGCCAGAAATGCGACCAATCCATCGGCCACATCCGCTTACCCATGTCGACGACCTGCTCCGGTGCGTCGTACAAAAATTCAGGGATGATTTGGATCGTTTTGAGCGCCCACGCAATGGCTGCGGCCATGGCGAAAAACACAGCGAAGCGGGCGATGCGCTGTGCGGGCGTGAAGCGAATCCAGCGTTGGAGTTCGGCGGTGGCGGTCATGTCGGTTCCTCCCCCTTCAAGGGGGAGGTTAGGAGGGGGATGGTTTTCGTCGGGAGCGTCGAATCATTCGGAACATGAATCGAAGACCATCCCCCCCCTAGCCCTCCCCTTGAAGGGGAGGGAACCATGCCTAGACCACTCATCGAAACACCCGCTTCACATAAATCTGCAACACCTCACCAATCATCACGAGCCCGATGATGCAGATGATGATGCCCGCAACGAACGAATAATCGAATCGCTGAAACGCGGAAAACAGTGTGCCGCCGATCCCGCCCGCGCCAACGACACCGACCATCGTCGAGTTGCGCAGATTGGAATCCGTTTCGTACGCCACAAAACCGATGAATCGATTCATCACCTGCGGGATCACGCCAAACGCAATCACCCCCATGAACGACGCGCCTGTAGCTCGCACAGCTTCGATTTGTTTGAGCGAAATTTCTTCGATGGCTTCGGAGAGCAACTTACCAACGAAGCCGACGCTCGCAAAAGTGAGCGCGATGATGCCAGCTAGAGCGCCAAATCCGACGGCCTTGACGGCAATGATCGCGATGATGACCGGATGAAATGAACGGCAAAAAATGATGACCAAACGCGCGATCCACGTCACCCAAGCGGGCATCAAATTTCGCGCAGCGAGCACCGCAATCGGGATTGCCAAGGCGGTACCAAACAGTGACGACAAGAACGCGATTTGCAACGACTCCAACAAGCCCGGCAAGATGTCAGTTTCGGTGAAGTTCGGCGGGAAGAAACCCGCCAGAAAACGAGCGCCGTAACCGATGCCTTTTTCAACGCGATCAAGCGACAAGCCCAAGGTGGCCGCTGCGTAGACGACGTAAACCAATAGGGCAATCGTCGCTAGGCGCTTGCCGAGCGTTGGCGCGAAGAAGGTGGCGCGGGTGACGGTGGTGCTAGTCATTCCCCTCTCCTGCGGGCGGGAGAGGGGCTAGGGGTGAGGGTGCCCGGGAGTAAGAAGCAGTGTTGAATGGTGCGCTCCAAATCACCGCTCCCTCACCCCAACCCTCTCCCGCCTGCGGGAGAGGGAGCCTACTCACGTCGCCAACCACGACTCGCCTCCGTAGATTTTTTTGAGAATGCCGTCGTCCATACCGTCCGGTGCGCCGTCGTACACGACCAAGCCGCCGCTCATGCCGATCACGCGTTGGGCGAAGCGCTTGCCCAGCTCGACTTGATGAATGTTGATCATCACGGGGATGTCGTTTTCTGCGGCTAAATCTCGCATCACTTCCATGATTTCGACCGATGTTTTTGGATCGAGCGATGAGGTGGGTTCGTCGGCTAACAGCAAGCCGGGTGACTGCATCACAGCGCGAGCGATGCCCACACGTTGCCGCTGCCCGCCAGAGAGTTCATCAGCGCGGCGATTGGCAAAATCAGCGAGCCCGACTCGGGTCAAGAGCGCGAAGGCTTTTTGAATATCGGCATCAGAAAAATTACGCCGCCACGCATCCCAAGCGCCCATGTAGCCGAGCCGCCCAGAGAGCACGTTTTCCATCACGGTTAGGCGTTCAACGAGGTTGTATTCCTGAAACACCATGCCGATGCGACGTCGTGCTTCGCGAAGGGCTTGACCAGAGAGCTTCGCGAGATCCTGGCCTTCAAAAATGATTTCGCCTGAGGTCGGATTGATGAGCCGATTGATGCAGCGAATGAGTGTGGATTTCCCAGTGCCCGATGGACCGATGATCGCAGTGATACCTCGCCCCTCGATGTCGAGCGAGATGTCTTTCAGAACCGGCTTGCCAGGAACGTATTCCTTGACCAGATGCTTGATTGAAAGTGTGCTCATTTTTCGAACGAGGACGAGATGACGACGCGCTTCGCGCTAGGACGACGCACCTGCGGTGCTAGGACGCAAAGCTTCATGAACTCTTCTCTCCTTTTCAAACCGAGACGGCGCAACAACGTTGTGGCAACTGTACGCCTGAATAAACGGTCGCTTTAGGCAGCTATGGTCGCCAAGCTTTGCGTCCTAGCGACCGAGAGGGAGTGACGTCCTAGCACCGAAGGCGCGTCGTCCTCTCGTCCTAGGTCGCTTCATTTCTTCTTGGCCGCAGCTGCCGCCGCTTCGCGCTCAGACTCCTTTTGATACGCAGCTTTACCAAACGATTCGCCACCGGCTGCGGCCACTGCGCGCACGGGCTCCCAGGTTGTTTTGTAATTGATTGGGAAGAAGCGATCCGCGCCGTCAAATGCTTTTTGCATCTCGGGGGTGAAGCGATAGTCGTAGAAGCACGACACGATTTTGTCGGCCAATTCAGGGGCTAAGTCGTGGGCGTGTGCAAAGCTCGACGTTGGAAACTTTTTGCTGCGATAGACGATTCGAAAGTCGGATTCTTTGATTTGGCCGCGCTTGGCCATACGCTCGAAGACATCAGAGGCCACGGGCGCTGCATCGTAGTCGCCCTTCATCACACCCAAAATCGATGAGTCGTGTTTGCCAGAGAAAACTACCGTGTAGTCTTTCTCGGGCGTGACGCCCTCTGCGGGAAACAGCGCGCGCGGCGCCATGTTGCCGCTGTTAGACGACGGCGAGGTGTGCGCAACTTTCTTTCCCTTTAAATCAGTGATCTTTTGGATCGAGCTCGCAGCGCGCGTAATCACGATCAAGTTGTAGCCCTGAAACTCTTTGGCGCTGCCTTTCACCGCAAAGGGCACCGCCCCCGCAACGTTCACTGCAAACGCGGTCGGGCCTGTGGAAAAGCCCGCCACATGCAAGCGCCCTGAGCGCATCGCTTCGATTTCAGCGGCATTGCTTTGTACCTGAAAGAACACGACTCTTTTCGCGGTGCATGTGGCCAAATGCGCAGTAAACGGCGCAAATATCTTTTCGTAAACCGCCGGGTCTTCAACAGGTGTGTAGGCCCAAACGAGCGTTGACGGATTCTTCCAGCGCTTTTTATCTTTCGGTAAATCGGCGACCAGATCGCCGTTTTCGTCGCAGTAATTCGCATCGAGTTCGCCGCGGTTTTTGCAGCTGTCTTGCGCAGCGCTGATAGCCGCAAAACCAAGCGCTGACAGTGCGGCGGCGAGCATTAAAAAGCGTTTCATCGTGTTCCCCCAAAAGATCCGTTGGCGCACCAGTATAGGAGCTTTTGCAGTGATTGTGGCTCGTAGAATGACCGCATTCGCCACTCCATTGCGGCTCGACAGAGAGTCGCGCATTTTTATGAGCTCGACACTCTCCGTCATCATTCTGGCCGCTGGGAAAGGCACCCGCATGAAATCGCGCTTGCCCAAGGTGTTGCAGCCGCTCGCCGGGCGGCCACTCTTGGCGCATGTCATCGCCGGCGCTGCGGCGTTGAAGCCTGCGCAAATCGTCACGGTGATTGGTCACGGCGCAGACGACGTTCGCGCCGCATTCGCAGATGTCGCGGCGAAAAATCCGGCGTTGAGTTTTGCGCTGCAAATGCCACAACACGGCACCGGGCACGCCACGGCGGTGGGTCTTGAAAACGTGACTGATTCATCAGTGGTGTTGATCGTGACTGGCGACGCGCCGCTCGTGAAGACCGAAACGCTTGCGAAGCTCGTCGCACTCGTCAACGACAAAACATTCGCGCTCTTAACTTGCAACGTGGCCGATCCAACAGGCTATGGCCGCATCGTGCGAAACGCGGCGGGCGACGTAGTGAAAATCGTTGAACACAAGGATGCGCTGCAGGCGGGTGACCATGCCACGCTCGCCATTCACGAGATGAACACCGCGATCATGGCAGCGCCAACGGCGTGGCTCCGGGGCGCACTCAAGCGATTAACGCCCAACAATGCACAAGGCGAATTGCTGCTCACCGATGTAATCGCGATGGCCACCGTTGATGGCTTGCGAATCGCTACCGAACAACCCACGAGCGAAACCGAAATCGCAGGTGTCAATGACAAGGTACAGCTCGCGGCACTCGAATGCGCGTTTCAACACGAACAGGCCGTTTCTCTGATGCAAAACGGTGTGACGCTCGCGGATCCGCATCGCATCGATGTGCGTGGCACACTCAGCTGCGGCAGCGATGTCTCGATTGATGTGAACTGCGTGTTTGAAGGCGCTGTCACCTTGGGTGACAACGTGTCAATCGGCGCAAACTGCGTGATCAAAAATGCGACGATTGCCGCTAACGCGGTGATTCATCCGATGTGCCACATTGACGGTGCGACCGTTGGTGAAGGCGCGTTGATTGGTCCTTTTGCACGATTGCGTCCGGGCTCGGCTTTGGCGGCCGAGGTGCACATTGGCAACTTCGTTGAAGTCAAGAATTCGACGCTCGGCAAGGGCTCGAAAGCCAATCATTTGGCGTATTTGGGCGACGCAGCGCTAGGTGAACGGGTGAACATCGGCGCGGGCACGATCACTGCAAATTACGATGGCGCGAACAAACACAAAACCACCATCGAAGACGATGTTCACATTGGCTCGAATTGCGTGCTGGTTGCGCCGCTCACAATTGCCGCTGGAGGCACCGTCGGCGGTGGCAGCACATTGACCAAGAGCACCGAACCGGGCGCGCTTACAGTCGCTCGCACGAAAGCGGTGTCCATTGCGAATTGGAAACGGCCGAAGAAAGTGGCGAAACCTTAGTCGACGTTGTCATCCTGAGCGGAGCGAAGGATCAGCGTCATCTGGCGAATTCTTTAAGCCTTTGTCGGCGTACGCCAAACTTAGTATGGGCGGTACGTCGATGATCTAGTTAATCAAACTAGCGTCAATATTCGCTACAGCCCTTATTTAATTTGGCTTTCAATTGATAAGCCGCTAGGCTGGTTGCCGTGCATTGGCCACTGTTCGCGCCAGCGCCTCATATTTCGCTTCGTTCAACACAAACCTCGCCAAACCAAAGGCGCGCGACACGGCCACGGCGCTCACTCGGCGCGGCTGTCCGGTGCGGTCGCGCTCTTGGCCGAAGCCTGAACGCGTGTTGCCGGCAATTTGAATCACCCCCGTTGCGTTGGTGCGCGATTCGAGCCAAGCGAGCGCGCTTCGAAGGGCGGGTTCGATGTTTCGCCGTGTTTCGGCCGTCGCGGCATGGTCGTGAAATCGGAGCAGGTAAACCAGCGCTTCAGCCTGAAAGCTCACGTCGAAACCGCCGCGCTCGGGGAAATAGCCGCTCGGATGTTGCTTGCTCAAACCCACACTCACCATGTCTTCGCCAGCAAGTGCCAATGCGGGATCGGCGAGCACGCGGCCACTCGCAGCGAGCGCGTAACCCGTGAGCAGGTAGCGCGAGCTGTGGGCGTCTTGTTGCGCGCGAGCAGCATCGATGTTTTGGCGATCGGCCAACCAGCGCGCCGCGCTTTGCAATTTGGGTTTGATGAAACCAATGCGCCCGGAGAAATCACGCGCGTAACCCGTCGTTTCGAGAAGCCAAATCGAATGCGCCGCAGCGGCCACGAAATAGCTCGCGCTCAGATAATTTTCCTTGCACGGAAAGCTGCCGTCGGGCGACTGCTGTTGAAAGCCCCATTCAAGCGCACGAAGGCCCGCATCAATCATGTCGACACGATTTCGATTCACGCCCGCGCCGATCACGGTGTCGGCAAAGCGCTGCTCTTCGATGAACCAATCGCCGCCTTTGCGAGAAGCAGCTTCCCAGCCACGATTGACGCCCATCGCGCCGCTCTTTTCAACCTGCTGAGCGAGTGCATCGGCGTTTTTGTAGAAGGTGTCGGTGAGCAAATTGCTTCGTTCAAACGACGCGTCTTGTCCGGCACCGGCTGCGCGCCACTCACGCTGCGGTGCGGCGGGTGTAGCGATCTGCGCGGTGGGCGGTGCGCTCGACGCAGGCGACGGCGCTCGGTAGTCCACGCCGCGCGGCGGCGGCACGGTAGCGCAACCCACAAGCGTTAGTAAAAGTGCGAACGGAAGCGCGCGTTGGCGCGCCGATGCAAAGTTCATGGCGATGTTTTGGGGCTAGACACCACGCGATTGTCGCGCTTTTGTTTGCTGGCGTTTTTCTTTGCGGCCTTAGGCGCTTTCGCTGCTTTCGCCGAACCCGATTTGCTCGACGGCGACTTGGCTGATTTTCGTTTGCCCTCGGCTTTGGCTCTGCCCGCTGAGGCGCGTGCGGCTTTGCGTTCGGCGGCGCGCGCTTTGGCTTCATCACTGGCGCGCTTATCGATGCGCTTGTCGACCGCTGCGTTGTCACTTTGCATTTTTGCGTTGGCACTGTCGGTGCGCGCCTTTTGCTCGGCGCTTTCCTGCGTTGGTGCAACGGCTTTCGCGTTTTTGCACTGCGCTTCGCTGTAGACCGTTTTTCCATCGACCTCGCAGCGAAATGCAGTTTGTGCGCTAACCGCTGATACGGCCGCTAAGGCGGCGCTCGCCAACGCTAACTGCGCCAGCATTGCGGCGCGCTTCTTCAGATTCATGCTGATCCCCGTTTGGTTCTTATTAATCCAGTGAAATTATCTATCGTAGGCGCCCGCACAAAACACCGCGCCATCGGGCATCCAATCGGCGGTCATGACCATGCGCTGCAACAGCGGCTCGGGCAAATAGCGATGATTAATTTTGTTTTGATTGAAGAATCGAAACACTTTTACGGTGTTGTCGGGGCACTGCAGCGGCGGGGCTGGAAAAATCAATATGGACACTGGCAATAGCGGCTGCGCCTTCATGACTATGCCTTCGTCGCGCGCCCACACCTGCGCCTTCAGCAGCGCACAATCGCTCGGAATCACGCTGTAAAAATGCGTGTTGATTTTCTTGCCGTCATTGGCCCAGAATCGACACATCGGCATGCCAATGGGGGCGTCGAGCCGATGCGTTGCAAAGCGGTTTCCTGTGCGCTCAGCCTCGTTGGGAAATGAATCGAGGACTTTCACTTCCTCGGGCAAGCCGGTGATGAAAAATTTCCCAGCTGACTTGATGAAGTACTCAACCACTTCCATTTCGTCACGCGAGCCCCAAGCGAGCGTTTTGCGGATTTGCACACGATCATCAGCGTTACCAGAAAAGCTATCGATCTGTTGAAAGCGGTCGCGCTCCGCTTGAGAGCGACCTAAATGCGCTTTCAGAAACGCAAAGGTCCAACCAAAGAGCTCCGGGGCATCTTGCGTGCGCAGCCCGTGCGGCATGTCTTGGATGGTGACGAAATACTTGGAGCCGCCAAGCGCTTCAATCATTTGACTGGTGCGCGAAATCGGCGCAACGACATCGGCCGTACCGCCGATCCCTAAGTACGGCACGCGCACACGTTTCACGCCTTGGTTACTGTCGCCAAACGCAGGCTGAAATGAGTAACCCGAAAACGGCACGTAGCCCACGATCGCTTTGTAGCGATCATCGCGAACGATCACCCGCTCTGCGCCGCCCCAGCTCGTGGTCATCGTTGCGCCCTGAGCGAGCATCATCGCCATGCCGCCGAGCGATGCACCGAAGCCAGCAATTTGATCGGCGTCGATTGCGTTTGCGTACTCTGGTTTTGAGAGAAAGTAATCGAGCCCTTGTTTCAAACCGAGCGGGCGAATCGCTTGCATCTCCGCAATTTCGCTGTACTGCGAGAAAACATAAAAGTAATCGGCAATGTTGTTGAGCTTGACCCGCGAATAGCGTGCGTCGGCATGAAACGGCGCAAACACCACGTAGCCCTCAGAGGCCAAGCGGGCGATCACCTGCACGTAGTTATCGCCCAGCGGCGAACCCGCTAAGCCGTGACTCATCACGATGAGCGGCCATTTGCCATCGGCTGCTTCGACGTTGGTCGCGATGATCGGCGCATCGGCACCACGCTGCATTTTCGGAATCCGGCTGCCGTCGGGCAACAGGTAATCGGCGCGAGCGTTGGTAGTCGTCGTGGGATAGCAGGCGATGGCTGCGTATTGCAGTTGTTTGCCGCCTTGGTTTTCGAACACATCGAGCTGAGCCCGGGTAGGCACGCTCACCTTGTACGTCAATGCATTAGCTGGCGAAACCAGCAAATCGGTCACGTACTTGGCGCCGCCGGCGAGCGGATTGCCTTCCCAGTAATCGGACGGCGCTTCACCCGAGCGAAGCCGCGAGAAATCTTGCTCAACGTTACTGCAGGCCACCGCGTAGCGCCCCGCAGTAATGGACGGCGCTGGCAAGACGGTGGCGCTGACCGCCGAGAGCCAAACGAGCGACGCAACGGCGACCGAGATCGTGAATATCGATCCGCCGCGCAACGCGCGACAGCCGAGAGGGGAAGTGCAGGTGTTTTGCATAGACGTATTGTCGTCAACGCCCGCCGCTGCAGTGCGGTTGACGGGGTTAGCGGCAGGTATTTTCAGACGATACGAACGTCCTGCAGATCAGTCACAGTTAATCTGAATCCCCCTCTCCCGCAGGCGGGAGGGGTCTGGGGGTGAGGGTGTCGTCGTTTGGAGAATAGTTTCAGAACGATCTCCAGCTCACCACACCCTCACCCCAACCCTCTCCCGCCTGCGGGAGAGGGAGCTAAGCGCCGCTGCCGAACTACCTGCGACACGATCGCTGGCAGCGCCACCACCCAACCAATTAAGAGCGCGTTTAACCCCGGCGCGATCATGATGAGTGACGCGGCGACCAACACCCAGCGCTCCCAACGATTGGTTTCAATCAGCAGGTATCGTGACAGGGCGGCGGCGAGCAGCAAGATGCTCGACAAACACGCTACAAACACCACCGCAAATGCCGACCACGTGAAGCCCTTGGTCACGAGCAGCAGCGCCGGCGAAAACACAAAGATGAACGGCACCAGCGCCTTACCCAAACCCAACCGAAACGCCGTGTTTCCGGTCTTGAACGGATCGGAATTGGCCATGCCCGCCGCTGCATACGCGGCAAGCGCCACGGGCGGCGTGATGTCAGCCAAGACGCCGTAATAAAACACGAAGAAATGCGCCACAATAGGCTCAACGCCCATCTGCACCAACGCTGGCGCGGCGACGGTGACCATGATGATGTAGTTGGCGGTCGTAGGAATGCCGCAGCCCATCAGGATGCACACAAACCCCGTCATGAACAGCGCGCACAGCAGCATCAATGCCTGCTTCGAGATCAACCACGCGGGCAGAATCGTGGTGAAGAAATCAGCCATCGAACCTGCTGCGGCGTTGACGATGTAGCTCACCTTGAAGCCCACGCCCGTCAAGGTAACCACGCCGATCACCAAGCCCACCGTGCCCGCTGCGGCACCCACCGCGAGCGCATACTTCGCGCCCGTTGAAAACGCATCGGCCAACTCTGCATTCGTAAAACGAGCGGGCAGGTTGAGCGCTTTGATCGCGGCCACTAAAGCAAGCGCGCCCACCGCAAACAACACCACACCGTAGCTTTCCAACTGCCCCGAAATCGTGACCGCGAGCACAACGTGCAGGATCGCCATCACGATCAAACCGAGCATCGTATTGCCTTTTTCACTCGTCGTCATGCCGACGATGATGCAGCTCGTAATGCCCGCAAACGCTGACACATAAGGCGTGAAGCCACTCATCAAGGTGCCGACCAAAAGCACCAGCGGAATCAAGGTCGGCCAGCGTTTCTTGAAGCTCTCGCGAACACTCGGCAATTCATCGGGATTGAGCCCGCGAAGTCCCGTGCGTTTCGCTTCGAAATGCACCTGCCAAAACACGCCGTAGAAGTGCATGAAGGCCGGGAAGATCGCCGCCATCACAATCGTTGCGTACGGCAGACCCAGAAACTCAATCATCAAAAAAGCCGCCGCGCCCATGATCGGCGGCGTGATCTGTCCGCCGGTGGATGCAGCCGCTTCCACAGCGCCCGCAAAGTGGCGCGGGTAGCCCACCTTGATCATCGCCGGAATCGTGAGCGAGCCCACCGTCACCGCGTTGGCCACTGACGAGCCCGAGAGCATGCCAAACATCGCTGAGCCAAACACGCTCACCTTCGCCGGACCGCCCGCGTATTTGCCCGCAAACGCAGACGCCACGTCAAGAAACAACTGCCCCAAACCAATCCGAGTAGCGAGCACGCCAAAGAGCACAAAGTGAAAGACGTACGTCGCCACCACGCCAACCGCAATGCCGTACACGCCTTGACTCGTCAGGTATTGATGATTGACCACCTGCGACCACGATGAGCCCGCGTGCTTCAAGAGCCCCGGGAAGTAAGGCCCGAAGAGCGCGTACAACATGAACACAATTGCAATCATCGGCAGCGGCCAACCCATCGAGCGACGCGTCGCCTCAAGCAGCAACACAATGAGCGTGGTGCCCATGAGCACATCGATCAGCTCCGGGTTGCCAACGCGAAACGCCAGATCATCAAAAATGTAGGGAATGTAGAGCGACGAAACCACCGCCAATATCGCCAGAACCCAATCGTAGAGCGGCAATCCGAAGGGATGATGCCAACTCGATGCTTGTTGCTGCGATTTGCTTTTGTTAAACGCAAACACCAAAAAAATCAGCCCAAGCACAAACGCCAAATGCACGCCGCGATGCGTCGCCTCGCGAAGCAAACCAAATCCCGCCGTGTAGTAGTGAAACGCTGAAAGCGCTAAGAGCAACAGGGTGACGGTTTTGAGCGCGATGTTTTGCATCGGCCG
>JAAFHR010000220.1 GCA_013298455.1 Betaproteobacteria bacterium
TGGGCGGTGCGAAAAAGATGATCGAAGACGGGCTCTTTACGTTGTTTCCGTGCGACGCTGTGTACGCCATGCACAACTCACCCGGCACGCCGTTGGGGCAATTTCACATGCGCTCTGGGGCGACGATGGCCTCATCCACGGCCGTTGAAATTCGAGTGCGCGGCGTGGGCGGACACGGCGCGTTTCCTCACAAAGCTGCGGATCCGATTGTGGCGGCGTCGAGCATCGTGATGGCGCTGCAAACTATCGTGTCGAGAAGTATTGATCCGCAGCAAACAGCCGTGGTCACGGTGGGTGCGATTCACGCGGGCGATGCGGCCAATGTGATTCCGCAAGAGCTCACGATGAAGCTCTCGGTTCGCTCACTCGATCGCGACGTTGATCTGTTGCTAGAACAACGCATTCGCGCCATCGCAGCCGCTCAGGCTGAGTGCTACGGCTGCTCGGTTGAAATTGACTACCACCGCGCGTACCCCGTGCTCGTCAACACCGAGGCTGAAGCGCGATTCGCCTATGAGGTGGCTCGCGATTTGGTCGGGGCCGACAAAGCGGTGTGGAACTCACCCGCGATTACAGCGAGTGAAGACTTCGCCTTCATGCTCGAAAAACTCCCCGGCTGTTACTTTTTCATCGGCAACGGTGACCAGCCCGGCAGCTGCATGGTGCACAACCCTGGCTACGATTTCAACGACGCCAATATCTCCGTTGGCGCGGCGATGTGGGTGGCCTTGGTGCAACGCTATTTGGTGTGAGCGTTGGCTGCTGCCTTTCGCGGCGCTGGTTTGTGGGCTGCAGCGCTTCTTTTTTTGCCACAGATTTCACAGATGAACACAGATTTTTGGGGCACTTTACAACCGCGAACTAAGAATTTGTGGCAACGACTTCCTTAATGAAATCCTTGCTATATGTGGGCTACAAGGCGAAAAACCTACTTTTTGAATACTTCATTAATTTCGCGCTTCGCCAGATTTTTACTGGCGAAATACGATAAAGCCGTTTCCGCCGCTACACCGTTTCCCGAAACGTCATCGCCACCGAATTGATGCAGTAGCGCAGCCCTGTGGGCTTCGGCCCATCAGGGAAGACATGACCAAGGTGCGCGTCGCAGCGGGCGCAGAGCGTTTCGGTGCGGCGCATGAAGAAACTGTTGTCTTCTTTATCGATCACGTTGCCGGCAATCACGGGCCGGAAATAGCTCGGCCAACCTGTGCCTGAATCGAATTTTGTGTCACTCGCAAAGAGCGGCAAATCGCAGCACACGCAGTGATACACGCCCACCTTGTCGTGATCCCAAAAGCCGCCGCAAAATGCACGCTCGGTGCCGTGTTTGCGGGTGACTTCGTATTGCTCAGGGGTAAGTTGGGCGCGCCATTCGGCGTCGGTTTTTACGATTTTTTCCATAGTTAATGCTTTCAAAGGTGCGCGGGATGTTGGCAACGTTTCGCGGCAAGCCGCTCCTACAAGGGTAGCGCTTTTGTAGGAGCCGCTTGCCACGAAAAGGTTGCGATGCAAAAAAGACGTTACGCCAACGAAATCTCCACTCGACAATCGTAAAACGTTGCGCCGCCGCCCAGGTCGGTGAGGGCTTGGCTCGTGAGATCGTTCACGAAACCTTCGGTGCCGGGATGATCGCGCCAATGTCCCCAGAGGATCGTGGCGACGCCTTCGCGGGTGTCATCGGTGATTTTCGCTGCGAGTTTCATGTGGCCTCGATGATTGAAAACTTTCACGACTGCGCCGTTAGCGATGTTTCGATGTGCGGCGTCTTGCGGGTGCAACTGAACCGTGGGTGCGCCATGCGGTTTGGCGAGTTCCTCGATATTGGCAAACGTCGAATTCATGAAATTTCGAGCGGGCGGCGTATTGAGCGCCAGCGGGAATTGCGCCGTTAAGGCCGCATCATCGTACTCATGCGGCGGTGTGTAGCAGGGCAGAGGATCGAGCCCGCGGGCTGCAAGTGTTTCTGAGTAAAACTCACATTTGCCCGACGGTGTGCCGAAGTCGCCGTTCATAAAGGGCGCGATGAAACCGTCTTTCTTCGGGTAGTTAAGCCGCAAAAATCCATCGCGCTCCAGCGTGTCGAAGGACTGACCTGTGAGCGAAGCGTGCGTCCAATCAAAGCTCGCACGAATCATTGATTCATCGGTTTCATCGAAGCACGGATCGGTGAGATTCATCGCTTTGGCAAGCCGGCGAAACAGTTCGGTGTTGGGCAAACTCTCGCCCACAGGCGCAATCGCGCGGCGGTTCAACACGATGTCGTAATGACCGTAGCTTCGGTTGATGTCGTCGTGTTCGGGCGAGCTGGTCGCGGGCAATACGATGTCGGCGTAGCGCGCCGTGTCGGTGATGAACAGATCGCTCACCACCGTGAATAAATCTTCACGTGCCAAGCCCGCAAGCACCTTGTTGCCATCGGGGGCGACGGCGGCAGGGTTGGCGTTGTAGACGAAGAGCGCTTTGACGGGCGTCGTTCCCCTCTCCCCCGGTGGGAGAGGGACTCGGGGAGAGGGAGCCGAACGGAGCGCGAGCGCATCCCCCAGCTCACACATATTGATCACACGCGGTAACTGACCCTCCACTCGTGGCATCAAATCAGGCCGCTCAAGGTGCGCCGAGTGAATCGGATACGCACCCGATGTTGATAACAACGCACCGCCGCTCGCTTCGCGCCAAGCGCCAGTCAGCGCGGGTAAGCACGACACCGTACGCACCGCCATGCCGCCCCCGCCGTGGCGCTGCATGCCGTAGTTCAACCGAATCGCGGCTTTCTTGGTGCTGCCGTAAGCGATGGCCAACGCCTCGATGTCGTTCGCACAAATGCCGCAAATACCGGCGGCTCGTTCGGGCGTCCAATCGGCCACACGTAGTTTCAGCGCGTCAAAGCCCAGTGTGTAGCTCGCGATGTAGTCGTGATCGAGCAAGTTTTCGCGGATCAACACATGCATTATCGCGAGCGCGAGCGCCGCATCGGTGCCGGGCTTGATGGGCAGCCATTGATGACACTTTTCCGCCGACAAGGACCGATACGGATCAATAGCGATCAACTTTGCACCACGCCGTTTTGCCTCTTGGCAGCGGCTCCACAAATGCAAATTGGATGTGATTGGATTGGTGCCCCAAAGGATGATGAGCTCGCTCTGGGCAAACGCCTCTACATCCATCCCAAGCCGCGAGCCCAAGGTGATCTGCAAACCAGCGGCACCGGCACTAGAGCAAATCGTTCGATCCAACTGCGATGCCCCGAGCGCATGAAAAAAGCGCCGATCCATCGAAGCGTACTGCAGCAATCCCATATTGCCCGCGTAGCTGTAGGGCAAGATCGCTTGCGCGCCGTCGCTCGCAATGATTGATTGGAAGTTTGATGCGATGGTGCTGAGCGCCTCAGTCCAAGAAATGGGTTCGAACTTCCCTTCGCCCTTTTTTCCGACGCGTTTGAGCGGCGTTTTGACCCGAGTAGGGTGATACGTGCGAAGCGGGTACTTCGCCACTTTCGTACACAACACGCCCGCCGTCACGCTGTGAGAAATAGCGCCCTTGACATCAGTCAACACGCCATCCTTCACGTGATATTCCAACGCGCAGGTGTCGGGGCAGTCATGCGGACAGGCACCCTTAGTGATATGGGTGAGCGTGGTGGTCTCCGCTGCAATTGGTTCCGTGGGGTTTTCGATAGCGACCATCGTGGATCTTTAACGTACATTGCCTAGACCGAATTATCGATGTTCGGTCGTCTGTGTGTCCCCCTAGTGGCGCCCACACCCTTCAACGCCACCCCGCTCCATCATGCCGTTTTCGTTTCGCCTTGTTTCCCCGCTTCGGCGCACTGCGTTTACCCTTGCGCTCGCGTCAATCGCCATCCTCAGCGCAGCCCCCGCAGCGGCTCAATCGCCGCAAGCCTCCGCGCCGCCTGCGACTCAGACCAGCGCGAGCAATCCCAGCGCGTCGCTACCCACGCTTGGCACCGAGCCTGTCACCGGCACTGCCAACACTGACAGCACGTTTAATTACACCTTGGGCGGCGCGGTGATTTACGCGCCTGCCTACATTGGCGCAGACACCCAGCGGGCTCGCGTCCGTCCGTTTTTTGCGGCGCAATATGGCCGCTGGAGCATTGCTGATTCGCGTGCGACCACGGTGACCGATTTCGGCGCGGGCGCTTCCTACGCGCTGATTGATCGAGCCAGCTGGCGTGCAAGCCTGGGTTTGCGCTTGGACAACGGACGAAAGAGCGCCGATTCTCCGGAGCTCGTGGGCTTTGACGATGTCAAGGCCACGCTTCGCGGTCGCGCATCGGTGAGCTGGACACCGCAACCGAATTGGAATGTATCGAGTTCGGTACAAACCGATTTATTGGGCCGTAAAGGTGGCACGACACTCGGAATCGGCGCGAGCCGAAGCTTCCCGCTGGGCCCCACGCAGCGCATCAGCGTGTCCGCCGGTGCGATGTTCGCAGACCGTCAAAACATGATGACCTACTTTGGTGTGGATGCGGCAACGGCGCTCCGCTCTGGGAAACCGAAGTACACGCCGGGGGCGGGGCTACGAGACGTAGGCGTTGGCGTGTCACATAACCTTCGGATCAGCGAACGCTGGTTCATGATGACTTCAGCCGGCGTGGCGCAGCTTGTCGGTGGCGCAGCCGATAGCCCCATTGCTCGCACTCGCACGCAAAGCGCGGTGACGCTGAGTGTGGCGTATCAGTGTTGTGGGAAGCGATAAAAAGCGAATCTGATTTTCTGCATGATTCAGGGCTGTGTAGGCCGTAGCGTGTTGTCATGTTCAGTGCAGCGAAATATCAGCTCGGATGGCTCATGCTTCGGGGTGGTGCGTTGCTCCGAAACGAACGGTGACGCCCTGAGTTGCTTCCCGTGCGCTTTGCTCATCGCGCATCTTGGCTTCGATGTCCGAATCCACATCAAACGCGGTGTCGCCCAAGCTGTCCCAATCGCCGCGTGAGGTTGCATCAATCGAGGTGAAGTCAAAGAGCTTGGTATCGGCCAAATGCGACGGCACGACATTTTGCAGGCTGCGAAACATCGTCTCAACGCGGCCGGGAAACTTTTTGTCCCAGTCTTCGATCATGCGGCCAACTACAGCGCGTTGCAAGTTCGGTTGCGAGCCGCACAAATTGCACGGAATGATAGGAAACTCGCGTTCATTGGCGTATTTGACGATGTCTTTTTCGCGAACATAAGCGAGCGGTCGGATCACCACATGCTCGCCGTTATCGCTCACCAATTTCGGCGGCATCGCTTTGAGTTTGCCGCCGTAAAACATGTTGAGGAAAAACGTCTCCAAAATGTCGTCGCGGTGATGTCCGAGAGCAATTTTTGTGCAGCCCAATTCCTTGGCGGTGCGATACAAAATGCCGCGCCGCAACCGTGAGCAGAGCGAACACATCGTTTTGCCTTCTTCGAGCACGCGCTTCACAATGCTGTAGGTATCTTGCTCAACGATCTTAAACGGCACGCCCGTGCTCTCTAAATACGCGGGCAGGATGTGCTCCGGAAAATCGGGCTGCTTCTGGTCCAAATTGATCGCTATCAATTCGAAGTTCACAGGCGCGACCACTTGCAGCGCTTGCAGCATATCGAGCATCGTGTAGCTGTCTTTGCCGCCCGACAAGCACACCATGATTTTGTCGCCCTCTTGAATCATGCCGAAATCGGTCACTGCTGCGCCGACGATGTTTCTCAGGCGCTTACCTTCGCGCGACAGCGAAAACGGTAAGGTGCGCGGTTTACGGGAAACCGACACCGATGCGGGTAAATCGGATGAAACTTCGCTTGCGGTGAGGGTGCTTTCCATGCGAGTATTTTAGTTCGGGTGTCTCAGCAGTTTCAGGGAGCAGACGATGCGAGCTTTTTTGTTGTTTAGTGCGGTGTTGTGTGTTGCTGCAAACGTGAATGCGCAGCCCTCTCAGGCAGCTGGTGGCGATGCAAAAAGCGCCGACCGGAAAGCAGCGATGAGCGCACTTGCCTCTAAGATGACGCCCGCCGTGATTGATCGAGCGCTCACCAGTTTGGTGAAGCTCAAAACCATC